>JBHWTG010000081.1:0-12810 GCA_043427735.1 Tsuneonella sp.
ATACTCCCGCGCGCTGCCGGCGGCCGCGCCGGCCGGGCAACGGGCCGAGGGTGCCGGCGACGAGCCGATCGGGTGGAAGCGCATCGCGCTGTGGCTCGCGCTCGCGGCGGTGCCCTCGGGGCTGATGCTCTCGACCACGACCTGGCTCACGACAGACATCTTCGCGATGCCGCTGCTGTGGGTGATCCCGCTCGGGCTCTACCTGCTGTCGTTCACCATCGCGTTCTCGCAGCGGCGCGGCCTCGCCCGGGCGGTCTCGCGCCATGCGGCGGCGCTTGTGATGGTGCTGGGGAGCATCACGATGCTGCTGTCGGCGAGCGGCTCGCTGGCGGCGGCGTTCCTCAGCGTGGTCCTGCTCGGCATCGTCGCGGTGGCGCTGCATTCGCGGATGTACGACACCCGGCCGAGCCCGGCCCGGCTGACGCTGTTCTACCTCGTGATGTCGGCCGGCGGCGCGCTCGGCGGCGCGCTCACCGCGCTGATCGCGCCGGTGCTGTTCGACTGGACGTGGGAGCATCCGCTGCTGATCGTCGCCGCGGCGCTGCTGGTGCCGCTGCCCGGCTATGCCCGCTGGAGCGAGCGGTTCGGCTGGAGCCCGCAGCGCACGCGCATCGTGCTCGCCGTGCTCCTCGCCGCGGCGCTGGCGGCGACCGGCGTGCTCGCCCGCGCGGCCGCGCAGGAGGAGCGCTCGCAGCTCGCCATCCAGCTGCTGCTCGCGGCGGTCATCGTCCTCGCTCTGCTGATCGTGCGCTGGCGGGCGGCGTTCGCCGCGGTGCTGGCGCTGGCGATGCTCGCACTGGGCGGGATGGACGCGCTCAAGACCTCGCTCGCGGGCGACCGCAGCCGCAGTTACTTCGGCATCTACACCGTGCGCGAGGTCGGCGACGGCGCGCGCACGCTCGCCCACGGGACCACGCTGCACGGCATCCAGCTCAAGAAACCCGGGCTCGCGCTCGAGCCGACCAGCTACTACGGCCGCACCTCGGGCGTGGGGCTCGCGCTCGGCGCGGGCGAGGCGCTGCTCGGGCCACGGGCCGAGGTCGGCATCGTCGGGCTGGGGGTCGGCACGCTCGCGTGCTATCGCCGGCCGGGCCAGCGCTGGACGTTTTACGAGATCGATCCCGAAGTGCTCGCCTATTCGCGCAGCGGGCAGTTCACCTTCGTCGAGCGCTGCACCCCCGACGCGCGGATGGTGATCGGCGACGCGCGGATCGAGCTGGCGAAAGCCCACCCGGGGGCCTACGACCTGCTGGCGATCGACGCGTTCTCGTCGGACGCGGTGCCGCTCCACCTGCTGACCGACGAGGCGTTCAAGGTCTATCTGCGCAGCCTCGCGCCCGATGGGCTGCTGCTGGTGCACATCTCCAACCGCTATGTCGACCTGGGCCCCGCGCTGGGGGCCGCGGCGCGCGCCAACGGGCTCGCCGCGATCGTGCGCGACGACGAGGGGGCGAAGGCGCCGCGCACGCGCTCGGTGTGGATCGCGCTCGCGCGCGAGCCCGCGCGGCTCGAGGCATTGCAGGCGGCGGGCAAGGCACGGTGGAAACCGCTCGACACATCGCGCGAAACGGTGTGGACCGACGATTACGCCTCGATCCTGCCCGACCTCAGCTGGAGCAAGTTCCTGTGACCATCTCGCGCCCCGGGGTGACCATCGTCCCGATTCATAGCAAGACCCCCCAGATTCACGATACCGCGTTCGTCGCGCCCGGGTGCACGATCGTCGGCGACGTGACCATCGGGGCGGACGCGAGCGTGTGGTACAACTGCGTGCTGCGCGCCGACGTCAGCAGGATCGTGATCGGCGCGCGGACCAACATCCAGGACGGCAGCGTGCTCCATTGCGATCCCGCGCGCCCCGGCGATCCCGAGGGCAGCCCGCTGCTGATCGGCGAGGACGTGCTCGTCGGCCACATGGTCATGCTCCACGGGTGCGTGGTGCAAGACCGGGGGTTCGTCGGCCTGGGCGCGATCGCGATGAACAAGGCGGTGATCGGCAGTGACGCGATGCTCGCCGCCGGGGCGATGCTCACCGAAGGCAAAGTCGTCGCCGAGCGCGAGCTGTGGGGCGGCCGCCCGGCGCGCAAGATGCGCGACCTCGACGACATGACGATCGCCGGCATGCGCATGGGCGTCGCGCATTATGTCGAGAACGCCAGGGCGCACGCGGCGGCGATTGCGACCATCTCTGCCTGATCCCTCAGGGAGGCGTCGGGGACACCCAGCGCGCGCGCGTATCTCGACTGCGGACTGCGTCCTCCGCTCGATACGAACGGAGGTGGAGGAACCCCCATCATCCGTTCGTGTCGAGCAGCCCGCGCAGCGGGCGCCCGTCGAGACACGCATTCCAGGGGGTTGCGCCGCGCGCCTAGTCCTTCACCAGCGCCCGCAAGCTTTCGATCCGGTCGGCCTCGTGCGAGGGCTTGTCCCAGCGGATGCGGTGGATGCGCGGGAAGCGCATCGCCAGGCCGGACTTGTGGCGCTTGCTTTCGTGGACCGAATCGAACGCGACCTCGAACACCAGGCTGCGGTCGGTTTCGCGCACCGGACCGAAGCGGTTCACGGTGTGGGTGCGCACGAAGCGGTCGAGCCGCTTGAGCTCCTCGTCGGTGAACCCGAAGTAGGCTTTGCCGACGGGCAGCAGCTCGGCGCCGGCGTCTGGATCGCCGTCCCAGCAGCCGAACGTGTAGTCCGAATAGAAGCTCGAGCGCTTGCCGCTGCCGCGCTGGGCGTACATCAGCACCGCGTCGATCAGCAGCGGGTCGCGCTTCCATTTGTACCACAGCCCGGCCCTGCGCCCCGAAATGTAGGGCGAATCGCGGCGCTTGAGCATCAGCCCTTCGATCGCCTCGTCGCGCGCGCCGGCGCGGATTTCCGAGAGCTGATCGAAATCGCTCGCCTCGATGACCTGGCTGAGATCGAAGTGGCTCGCGGGCAGGCGCGGCATCAGCGACTCGAGCACCGCCCGCCGCTCGGCCCACGGCCGCTCGCGCACGTCGTGCCCTTCGAGGATCAGCACGTCGTACAGCCGCACGAACGCCGGGTAGTCGGCGAGCATGGCCTTCGACACCGCCTTGCGCCCGAGCCGCTGCTGGAGCGCGTTGAAGCTCGCCGCGCCGCCGGTTTCGCCGCCCTGGTGGCTGCCGCGCACGAGCAGCTCGCCGTCGAGCACCGCGTCCGTCGGCAGCGTGTCGAGCAGCTCGGGAAAGGTGCCCGAGATGTCGTCGCCGCCGCGCGAATAGATGCGGGTCGCCCCGCCCATGCGAACGAGCTGGACGCGGATCCCGTCCCATTTCCACTCGGCGGCGTAGTCCGCGAGGTCGACGACGGTGTCCTCGAGCGGGTGCGCAAGCATGAACGGGCGGAAAGTCGGCATGTTCGCGGTATCGGGCGCGGCGTGGCCGTGCGCGGCCCAGTCGAACAGCGGCGCGTAGGGCGGGGCGAGCCCGTGCCAGTGCTCCTCGACGTCCTCGACGCCCACCGCGAACGCCTGCGCGAAAGCGACCTTGGCGAGCCGGCTGGAAATGCCGATCCGCATCGCCCCGGTCGCCAGCTTGAGCAGCGCGTAACGCCCCGATGCGTCGAGCCGGTCGAGGAGGAGCGGCAATTCGGTCAGCACGCTCCTGCGGTTCATCGCGGCGAGCAGTTCGACCGCCTCGGTGACCGATGGGGGATCGGGCGGATTGTCCGGGGCGGGCCACAGCAGGCTCGCGGTCTCGGCGGTGTCGCCGACGAAGTCGCGCGACAGCGTCCACAGCACCGGGTCGACCCGCTCCATCAGCATCGTGCGGATCGCCGACGACTTGACCGCCGGGAAGTCGAGCCCGTCGGTCAGCGCCGCGAGCGCCCAGCCGCGGTCGGGATCGGGGGTGGCGCGCAGATACTCGGCGATCAGCCGCAGCTTCTCGTTGCGGCTGCGGGTATAGACCAGCGCGTCGATCAGGGCCGCGAGCTGTTCCACTAGCCGCCGCCGACGGCGTGCCATCGTGCTTCGACAGGCTCAGCACGAGCGGGCATGGGGTAAGCGCCTGTCACACAGCTCCGCTCGTCCTGAGCCTGTCGAAGGACGCGGTGGGAGCTCGCCTCAATCATCCTCGTCCTCGTAGCCGACCAGCGCGAGCGCGCGGGCGCGGCGCTGGTGGAGCTGGTGCCAGCGCAGCAGCGCCTCCTCGCGGCCGTGGGTGATCCAGGTCTCGCGCGGGTTCACTTCCTCGACCGTGCGGGTGAGCTCGCCCCAGTCGGCGTGGTCGGAGATCACCAGCGGCAGCTCGACGTTGCGCTGGCGCGCGCGCTGGCGCACCCGCATCCAGCCCGAGGCCATCGCGGTGATCGGGTCGGGCAGGCGGCGGCTCCAGCGGTCGTTGAGCGCGCCCGGCGGGCAGACCACCACGCGCCCGCGCATCTCGTCCTTGCTCGCCTCCGCGACGAGGCGCAACTCGCCGAGATCGACCCCGAATTCCCGGTAGAGGCGGCACATCTTCTCCAGCGCGCCGTGGAGGTAGATCGGCTGGTGATGCCCGGCGCGGCGCAGCTCGGCGATCACCCGCTGCGCCTTGCCCAGCGCGTACGCGCCGACGAGCACGCAGCGGTCGGGATGCGCGGCCAGCCGGCCGAGCAGCTTGGCCATCTCGTCGGCGATCGGCGGGTGGCAGAACAGCGGCAGGCCGAACGTCGCCTCGGTGACGAAGATGTCGCAGGGTGTCACCTCGAACGGCGGGCACGTCGGGTCGGGGCGCCGCTTGTAGTCGCCGGTGACGACCACCCGCTCGCCCGCGTGCTCGAGCAGGATCTGCGCGCTGCCGAGGACGTGGCCGGCGGGGATGAAGGTCGCATCGACCCCGCCCTTCAGGCGGATCGTCTCGCCATAGGCGCACGGCGTGGCGCCTTCGCGGGTGGCGTAGCGCAAGTCCATGATCGCCAGCGTCTCGGGCGTCGCCACCGTGACGCCGTGGCCCCCGCGCGCGTGGTCGGCGTGGCCGTGGGTGACGAGCGCGTGCGCGACCGGGCGCGAGGGGTCGATCCAGCTATCGGCGGGAACGACGTGGATGCCCCACGGCTCGGGCCGGATCCAAGCGAAGTCGCGCGCCATTGGATAGAAAATGGGATTGGTCGGGGGTGGGTTCCAGAGGCGCCCTCAGGCGCAGCAAATCTCACGCGAAGACGCCAAGAGGCCCGGTTGCATCCGGGCGGTCCGGCGCACCAGAAACCGCCCTCTTCGCGTCTTCGCGTGAAATCGTTCCGCTGCGCGGGCCTTAGCTCTCGCCGCTTTCGCCGGCTTCCTCGCTGGCCTCCTCGGTCGGCTTGCCCTTCTTGGCCGCCTTCCCCTTGGGCGGCGCGGGCGTGAGCTCGAAGCTCGGATGCCCGTCCTTGAGGCCGACGTGCACCTCGCCGCCGCCGGCGAGCTTGCCGAACAACAGCTCCTCGGCGAGCGGCTGCTTGATCTTCTCCTGGATCAGCCGCGCCATCGGCCGCGCGCCGTAGAGCTTGTCGTAACCCTTCTCGGCCAGCCAGCCGCGCGCGTCCGCATCGAACTGGATGTGCACGTTCTGCTCGGCGAGCTGGAGCTCGAGCTGGAGGATGAACTTGTCGACCACCCGGGCCACGGTCTCGCGCCCGAGATAGGTGAACGGCACGATCGCATCGAGGCGGTTGCGGAATTCGGGCGAGAACATCTTCTTCACCGCTTCTTCCTGCGCGTCTTCCTTGCTGACGTCGCCGAAACCGATGCCCTGGCGCGCCATGTCGGATGCGCCGGCATTGGTGGTCATGATCAGCACGACGTTGCGGAAGTCGACCGTCTTGCCGTGGTGGTCGGTCAGGCGGCCGTTGTCCATCACCTGGAGCAGGATGTTGAACAGGTCGGGGTGCGCCTTCTCGATCTCGTCGAGCAGCAGCACGCTGTGCGGCTGCTGGTCGACCGCGTCGGTCAAGAGGCCGCCCTGGTCGTAGCCGACATAGCCCGGAGGCGCGCCGATCAGCCGGCTGACCGAGTGGCGCTCCATGTATTCCGACATGTCGAAGCGCTGCAGCGGAATGCCCATGATGCTGGCGAGCTGGCGGGCGACCTCGGTCTTGCCGACGCCGGTCGGGCCGGAAAACAGGAACGAGCCGATCGGCTTGTCCGGATCGCGCAGGCCCGCGCGGCTGAGTTTCATCGCGGTCGAAAGCTTCCGGACCGCTTCGTCCTGTCCATACACGACCTGCTTCAAGTCGCGCTCGAGGTGCTCGAGCGCCTTCTTGTCGTCGCTGCTGACCGACTTGGGCGGGATTCGCGCCATCGTCGCGATGACCTGCTCGATCTCCTTCGAGGTGATCTTCTTCTTCCGCTTCGACGGCGGCACCAGCATCTGCATCGCGCCGACTTCGTCGATCACGTCGATCGCCTTGTCGGGCAGCTTGCGGTCGTTGATGTAGCGCGCCGACAGCTCCACCGCGGTCTTGATCGCGTCCGGGGTGTAGGTGACCTTGTGGTGATCCTCGAACGCGGTGCGCAGACCTTTGAGGATCTTGACCGTGTCCTCCACGGTCGGCTCGTTCACATCGATCTTCTGGAATCGCCGCAGCAGCGCGCGGTCCTTTTCGAAGTGGTTGCGGAATTCCTTGTAGGTGGTCGAGCCGATGCAGCGGATCGTCCCGCCCGACAGCGCCGGCTTCAAGAGGTTGGAGGCATCCATCGCCCCACCGCTGGTCGCGCCGGCGCCGATCACCGTGTGGATCTCGTCGATGAACAGCACCGCGTGGGGCATTTTCTCGAGCTCGCCGACGACCTGCTTCAGGCGCTCCTCGAAGTCGCCGCGATAGCGCGTGCCGGCGAGCAGCGCACCCATGTCGAGCGAGTAGATCACCGCGTCCTGCAGCACCTCGGGCACCTCGCCCTCGACGATCTTGCGCGCGAGCCCTTCGGCGATGGCGGTCTTGCCCACGCCCGGATCGCCGACGTAGAGCGGGTTGTTCTTGCTCCGGCGGCAGAGAATCTGGATGGTCCGGTCGACCTCGGGCCCGCGGCCGATCAGCGGGTCGACCTTGCCGCTCTTCGCCTTGTCGTTGAGGTTGACGGTGAACTGGTCGAGCGCGGAGGCGTCCTTGCCGCCCGCCTTGCCCTCGGCCTTGGCTTCGGCCTGGCCTTCGCCCTCGCTGCCCTGCGGGCTCTTGCTCTCGAGCTGCTTGCCGCCCTTGCCGATGCCGTGGCTGATGTAGCTCACCGCATCCAGGCGGCTCATGTCCTGCTGCTGGAGGAAATAGACCGCGTAGCTGTCGCGTTCGGAGAACAGCGCGACGAGCACGTTGGCGCCGGTGACGGTATCCTTGCCGCTCGACTGGACGTGGAGAATCGCGCGCTGGATCACCCGCTGGAACCCGGCGGTCGGCTGCGGATCGGCCTCGTCGGCGGTCTCGAGCTTCTGGTATTCCTCGTCGAGATAGCGGCGCACCACCTCGCCCAGCTCGGCGAGGTCGACCCCGCAGGCGACCATCACCTGCGCCGCGTCGTCGTCGTCGATCAGCGCCAGCAGCAGGTGCTCCAATGTCGCGTATTCGTGCCGCCGCTCGGCCGCGCCGGCGAGCGCGGCGTGGAGCGTCTTCTCGAGGTTGGTGGCGAAGCTGGGCATTTCAGTGACTTTCGTGCGCAATCGCTCGGATGAGCTTGAGGAGAAGTATGAAGGGCTATGGTTAACGGCGCTTTTACGCTCGTGGCCCGCGATGGTCGGCGGCGGGCTCTCGGGACGATATGGGAAGCGGCGCGGCGTTTGATAGGCCCGTCCTGAACAGCCGCCGCGGGCAGGCGGCCGAAGGGCCGCGGCATTCACGATCCCGGCTTGCCGAACAGCGCGTCGGCCGCGTGGCGGTGCGCGGCGGCCCTCGACCGGTGGCTCTCGGTCCGCGCGATCTCCGCCTCGAGCAGCCGGATGCGTTCCGCCAGCTCGTCCTGCGAATAGGGGGCGAGGTCCTCCTTCGCCAGCAGGCTCGCGGCATCGCCGCGCGGACGGGGCAGATCGTCGTCCATCGGGGGGAATCTTCGCGCGCACCTGCGCTTGCTGTCAATGGCCCGCCCGGCTAGTCCACCGCGCGGCGCGCTGCGCTGTCGTTTTCCGGCAACAGGGGGCAGACCGAAGCCGTGACGATTCCCGAGACGATGACCGCGATCGGCTACGACGCGCCCGGCGGGCCCGAGGTGCTGCGGCCCGAGACGATCCCGGTGCCGCGGCCGGGTCCCGGTGAGGTGCTGGTCCGCGTCGCCTATGCCGGGGTCAACCGGCCCGACGTGATCCAGCGCCAGGGTTTCTATCCGCCGCCCCCGGGCGCCTCGCCGATCCCCGGGCTCGAGATCGCCGGCGAGGTGCTCGCCGGCGGCGAAGGGGTGGGCGGCGAGATGGTCGGACAGCAGGTCTGCGCGCTCGTCTCGGGCGGCGGGTACGCGGAATACTGCCTCGCCCGCGCCAATCACTGCCTGCCGGTCCCGCCGGGACTGCCGCTGGCCGAAGCCGGAGCGCTGCCCGAAACGCTGTTCACCGTGTGGCACAACGTGTTCGAGCGCGCCTACGCCTGCGAGGGCGAGACGCTGCTGGTCCACGGCGGCACCAGCGGCATCGGCACGATGGCGTGTCTGCTCGGCAAGGCGTTCGGGCTGACGGTGATCGCCACCGCCGGCAGCGCCGCGAAGTGCGAAGCCATCCGCAAGCTGGGTGCGGACCTCGCAATCGACTACAAGGGGCAGGATTTCGTCGCCGAGGTGAAGGCTTTCACCGATGGCGCGGGCGTGAACGTGGTGCTTGACATGGTCTCGGGCGATTATGTCGCGCGCAACCTCCAGTGCCTGGCCGAGGACGGCCGCCACGTGACCATCGCGGTGCTCGGCGGGCTGAAGGCGACGATCGACATGGCGCTGGTGATGAGGAAGCGCCTGACGCTCACCGGCTCGACACTGCGCCCGCGCTCGGACGAATTCAAGGCGCTGCTGGCCGACGAGATCCATCGCACCGCCTGGCCGCTGGTGGCGGACGGCACGATCCGCCCAGTGATGGACCGGACCTACCCCCTCGTCCGGGCCGCCGCGGCGCACGCCCGGATGGAGGCGGGCGAGCACATCGGCAAGATCGTGCTGGCGGTGTAGCGGCCTACCAGATGCGCTGTGCGCCGAGCGCATCGAACGCGGCGTCGGCGCTGACGATCGGGATGTTCTCGGCGATCGCCTGCGCGGCGAGCAGCCGGTCGAACGGGTCGCGGTGCGCGAGGTCGAGCGCGCCGGCACGCAGCGCGTGGTCGATGGTGACCGATAGCGGGGTGAACGCCAACGGCGCCAGGGTGTCTATGAAATGAGTGGCGAGTCGGGCCGCGTTGGGCAATTTGCCCAGCTTGTGCTTGAGGGCAATCTCGTACGCCGACACCGGGCTCACGAGGGTGACGACGTGAGGCGATGCCAGTGCATCGCGCGCGGCCGATGACAGCTTGGGGTGAAGCTCCAGCGCCCACAGTAGCGCGTGCGTGTCGAGCAGCAGCCTCAATCGTCCTCGAAGTTCGCGGCGCGCAGCATGTCTTCGGGAAGCGGATCCCAGAAGCTCTCATCGAACTTGATCTGCCCCTTCAGCGCCCCCAGCAGCGGACGTTTCTTCGGCGCCGCCGCCGGCACCAGCTTGACCACCGGGTCGCGGCCGCGGGCGATGGTGATCTCCTCGCCCGCGAGCACGCGCGCGATGAGCTTCGACAAGTGGGTCTTGGCCTCGTGAACGGTGACGACGGTCATTGCGCCAGCTTAGCTAAGTGCTTAGTCCAAGTCAAACCGGAGGGACGGACATGGCCGACCTGATTCTCCACGAAGACCCGCGCAGCGGCAACTGCTACAAGATCAGGCTGACCGCGGCGCTGGTGGGCACGCCGCCGGCGCTGCGGCAATACGACATCATGAAGGGCGAGACGCGAACGCCCGAATTCCTCGCGCAGGTGAATCCCAACGGGCGCATCCCGGTGCTGCAGGTCGGCGAGCGGCTGTTGCCCGAATCGAACGCCGCGTGCTGGTATCTCGCCGAAGGCAGCGCGCTGATCCCCGCGGACCGGTTCGAGCGCGCCGACATGCTGCGCTGGATGTTCTTCGAGCAGTACAACCACGAGCCGAATATCGCCACGCTGCGCTTCTGGCTGGCGTTCGTCGGCGAGGCGCGCCTGTCCGATCAGCAGAGCGCGGCGATCCCCGCCAAGCGGACCGCCGGGGAGGATGCGCTGGCGCTGATGGACGATCACCTCGCGGGGCGCGAATGGTTCGTCGGCGAGGGCGTAACGGTCGCCGACATCGCGCTCTACGCCTACACCCACGTCGCCGAAGCGGGCGGGTTCCGGTTGCGCGACCGCCCGCACGTGTGCGCCTGGCTTGGCCGCGTGGCGGCGCTGCCGCGCTTTGTTTCGATGGGCTGACTCGAAGCTGTCACAGTGACGCGAATCTTCCGCATTCGCCCGCCACAAGCGGCGCATCGCAGGAGATGTTCGATGCTGCAGGATTGGGAACAGGGCTTCGTCGGCAACAACCCGGGCACCACCGCGCGCCTGCCGCGCAAGGCGAGCGCGGCGCGGGTGGTGATCAACTTCGTCCGCGGGCGCCCCGGCGCACGCAGCGCGCGCCCGGCGATGCCATCGGCCGCGTAACGCTTGCCCTCGAGGGTGGCATCGCCTAGATCGGCCTGGCACGGCCGCCCCGCGAGGGGCGGCCCTTTACATTTCCAGGACCCGACACCGATGGCCGACCAACCCACCCCGCTGATGCCGCACGCGACCGCCACCTGGCTGGTCGACAACACCGCACTGTCGTTCGAGCAGATCGCCGAGTTCTGCGGGCTGCACATCCTCGAGGTGCAGGCGATGGCCGACGATCTCGCCGGCGCCAAGTACACCGGGCGCGATCCGGTCCATGCGGGCGAGCTCACCAACGAGGAGATCGAGCGCGGCCAGGCCGATCCCGAGTACCGGCTCCGGATGCACAAGGCCCCGGTCGCGGTCAGCCGCACCAAGGGCCCGCGCTATACCCCGGTGTCGAAGCGGCAGGACAAGCCCGACGGGATCGCCTGGATCCTGCGCAACCACCCCGAGGTGACCGACGCGCAGATCGGCAAGCTCATCGGCACCACCCGCAACACGATCAGCGCGATCCGCGACCGCAGCCACTGGAACATCCAGAACATCCAGGCGAAGGACCCGGTGACGCTCGGCCTGTGCTCGCAGCGCGAGCTCGACGCGATGGTCGCCAAGGCGGCCAAGAAGGCGGGCCTCGAGGAAGACGCGGGCGCGCGCGACGCGCGGCTGGTCGGCGACCGCGAGGCGCTGATCACCGAGCTGCGCGCCGAGCGCGAGGCCGCCGCCAAGCAGGCGGTCGAAGCGAGCCAAGAAGCCGAAGCCGCCGCCTGGCTCGAAGCCAAGCGCGCCGAGGAAGCCGCCGGGCAGTAAGACGTCACGCGAAGGCGCGAAGAGGTCGGCGAATCGGAAAATCGACCGCGTCCGCGTAGCGGAATTGAATTAGAGACCCGCCAGGCGGGGGGGGGGCGAGCCCAACGCACCTGTGCGCTGCCCTCTTCGCGTCTGCGCGTGAAACGGTTGCCGCGCTTGTAATGTGCGAGACCTTGCCGCATCCATCCTGACATGGATGTCAGCAGCCCGCCCGATCATCCCGCCCCCGAGCACTACGCGCACCCGTGCGCGTGGGATGTTCCGCTCGCCGAGCTGACCGTGCCGGGCCTGCTCGAGCGGGCCGCGCGCGAGGCTCCGGCAGCCCCGGCGATCGATTTCCTCGGGCGGACGTACAGCTACGCGCACGTTCTGGCCGAGGCGCGCCGGTTCGCCGCCGGGCTCGCCGCGCGCGGGATCGCCCCGGGCGACCGCGTCGGACTGTTCCTGCCCAACGTGCCGATCTACCTCTCGGCCTATTACGGCGCGATGCTGGCGGGCGCGGTGGCGGTCAACTTCTCGCCGCTCTACACCGCGCACGAACTCGCCGCGCAAGTGGCGGATTCGGGCGCGCGCCTGCTGGTGACGGTCGATGTCGCGAGCCTGCTGCCGACCGCGCTCGAGGTGCTCGGCGGCTCGGCGCTCGAGACGCTGGTGGTCGGCAGCCTCGGCGCGCAGCTGCCGTGGCCCAAGCGGATCGCGCTGGCGGTGGTCGGGCGCAAGGCGCTCGCTCCGATTCCCTCGCAGGCCGACGTGCTGCGCTGGCCGCAGCTGCTCGCCGAGCCGACCGAGCGGCTCCCCGAAGTGCGCCGCGGCGACCTTGCGCTGCTGCAGTACACCGGCGGCACCACCGGGCGGCCGAAGGGTGCGATGCTGACTCACGGCAACCTCGCCGACAACGCTTGCCAGGTCGACGCGATCGACCCGCAGCCGGACGGCGCGCGCGACGTGATCGTGGGCGTGCTGCCGTTGTTCCACGTGTTCGCCAACACCTGCGTGCTCAATCGCACGGTGGCCACCAGGGGGTGCATCGCGATGCTGCCGCGGTTCGACGCGGGGCAGGCCTTGAAGACGCTGCAGCGCGTCCGCGCCACCGCCTTCCCCGGGGTGCCGACGATGTACCAGGCGCTGCTCGATCATCCGCGGCTGGCGAAGACGGACTTCTCCTCGCTCAGGGTGTGCATTTCGGGCGGGGCGCCGCTTCCGGGGCCGCTGCGCGAGCAATGGGAGGCGGAAACCGCCTCGCGGCTGATCGAAGGCTACGGCCTCACCGAATCGAGCGGGGTGGTCTCGACCAATCCCTACGAGGGCGCGCGGCGCGAAGGGACCATTGGCCAGGTGATCCCGCACACCCGGGTGCGGCTGCTCGACAAGGAGGACCCCACC
>JBHWTG010000082.1:0-7601 GCA_043427735.1 Tsuneonella sp.
TATGTGGAAGCGGCCGCGCGCGAGGCAGCCGAGCGCGCCGAGCCCGCCGATAGGCTGCGCGCCTTCCTCGCCGCGCATGTCGCGCTGCGGCGGCGGATTCGCGCGGGCGAAAAGGGGCTGATCACCGCATTGAGCGAAATCCGCACGCTCGACGAGGAGGCGCAGGCCCCCTTGCTCGCGCAGTATGGGCGGGTGGTCGACCACGTCCGGCGCATTTTCGGAAGCGACCGCAGCGGCGCGCACCGCGCGCTCGACACCGCCCGCGCGCACATCCTGCTCGAGGCGATGTTCTGGTGGCCGGTGTGGTCGCTGCGCTACTCGACGCGCGATTTCGACCGGCTGGCCGAGCGGATGTTCGACATTCTCGCCCGCGGCCTCGCCGCGCAGGTGGGGCAATGGTCGCCGATCGCACTCGACAACGCCGGATGGCGCAGCGGCGAGGGCAACGGCGAGACCACCGACCCGTTCCTGCGCTCGGCGACGGTGATGATCAACCAGCGCGGCTACCGCGGCGCCTCGGTCAACCGCATCGCCGCCGCGCTCGGCGTGACCAAGGGCAGCTTCTACCACCACCATAGCGCGAAGGACGATCTGGTCTTCGAGTGCTTCCGCAACAGTTACGACCGGCTATCCGCGGTCCAGCTCGCCGCGCGCGCCAGCGAGGCCGACGGGTGGGGGCAGATCGCCAGCGCGCTCGCCGAGCTGATCGACCTGCAGTTCCGCGATCCGATGCCGCTCCTGCGCACCACCGCGCTGCAGGCGCTGCCGGCAGAAGAGCGCGGCAGTGTGGTCGTGCGCTCGAACCGGCTCGCCAACCGCTTTGCAGGCATGATCGCCGACGGCATCGCCGACGGCTCGGTGCGCGCGGTCGATCCGATGGTCGCGAGCCAGCTCATCATGCCGGCGCTCAACGGCGCCTACGAGGCGCGCGCCTGGGCCGCGCGCCAGCCCGGGGCGGAGGCGGCGGTGCGGCTCTATGCCTGGACCTTCGCCGCCGGCGTGTTCGCCGACCCGCCGGAGCTCGCCTGACCACGCAAAAAAAGGCCCCCGATCGCTCGGGGGCCCTTCGGTTACGGCAGCGTTACTCAGAACCGCTGCGAGATCGCCGCCTTCAGCGTAAAGCCCAGCGGGCTGGCGGTGAACGGATCATAGTTGAAGTCGAGCCGCGCGAACGGCGGATCCTTGTCGAACACGTTCAGCGCCGACAGCGAGAACGTGCTGCCGATCGATTCGAGGTTGAGGCGGTAGGTGACATCGAAGGTGTCGAACACTCCGATCTCCTTGCCGGCGGTCACCGCCGCTCCGGCCAGCGAGCCGGTGTTCGCCGCCGCCGAGAAGATGGTGGTGCGCTGGTCGGTGTACCCGTCGATGTAGTTGTATTGGAGCCGCAGCGAGTGGGGACCGGTCTCACCCTGGAGATAGGCGAAGCCTTTCCACTGTGGCAGCGGGTAGGCAGTGGTCTGGAAGTTGAGCTTGCCCACCGCGTCGAACGCCGGTTGTACGACGATGCTTTCCACCGTCACGTCGTCGACTTCGTACTCGATCACATAGGTTCCGTTCACCCCGGCCTCGAAGTTGAAGTCTTCTCCAAACCCTGTCCGGTATGAGGCCGTGAAATCGATACCCGAGGTCGAGACATCGGCCGAGTTGACGATCTGGGTGCGCAGCCGCGTCACGTTGCCGAGTCCGCACCCCGCGCCGGTAAAGGTGAAGCGCGCCTGCAGTGCGGCGTACGCCGGGTTGTTGCAGTTCGCCGTGCCGCTTCCGCCGAACAGCGCCGAGACGATCCCCGCCACCGGCTCGGATTCGATCGGACCATCGAAGTCGTAGCGGAAATAGTCGAGGCTGGCGCGGAACGGTCCCGTATCGAGAATGACGCCGCCGCTGTAGGTGGTTGCGCTCTCAGGGGTAAGATTAGGGTTGCCGCTAATGTCGATGGCCCGGAACCCGGTGCCGATCGGTTGCAACGACGTCACGTTGCCGAACAGCGTTTGCGGCGGCGGGCCGCGGAACGTGGTGCCGACCCCGCCACGCACCGCCAGCCAGTCGGTGAGCTGGAACTTGGCGCGCGCCTGATAATCGACCGTCGAGCCCACGTTGCCGCCGTAATCTTCGAATCTGGCCGAGAGCTGCGCCTGGAGCGCGTCGGTGATCGGCAACTGAAGCTCGGCGAACGCGGCCCAAACATCGCCCGACACGCTGCGGTCAAGGTTGGTGCCGAGAAAGCCCAGCGCGCCGGTCTGTGGGTTGCAGGTGGCGGCAGGATTCAAGGGAGATCCGGGGCAGGGGGTGTACGCGAGGTTATTTATTGGCGAATACGAGATCGAGTAACGGTTCTTGCGATACTGACCGCCGACGGCGAAGCCGATTTGGCCGCCAGGCAGGCTGACGCCGGATTGCCCCGAGAGGATCACATCAGCGACCCAATGATCGGTGACCGTCCGGGTCATCCCCTCCTCGAAGAAGGTGTCGAAGGTCGCGACATCGTTGATCAAGCCCGCCCCGGGAGCTGTCGAAAGCCCGTTGGTCGAGCGGCTGCCGGCGAAGTTTGGATTGGTCTGGCCAGTCACCGGATTGACCGCGACGGCGGTCGAGAGCGGGTTAAAGAACGTACACCCATTCGTGCCTGCGAGCGCCGCTATTTGCGCCGGGGTCAAGCCGGCGCGGGACTGCGGTGTCGCATAAGCACAATTCGGTCCGCCAAAACCTGCCAGTGCGTTCTGAAATAAGTCGCCGAGCGTATCGGCGCCCCCGATCTTGCGGTCGTACTCGCTGTAGGTGAGCGAGCCGGTCAGATCGAGCGAGTCGGACAGTTCGAAGCGTAACTCGCCTGACAGGAAAAGCTGATCCGATTTGCGCCCGCTGAAAGAGGAACCGCGATCGTTTTCCTCGTTCAGCAACAACGGGTTGCCGCCGAGCAGCGCAGGCCGGAACAGTACCGGGAACGCCAGCGCAGGCGCCAGAGGATTTCCGCTGGCGTCCGTCGTGCACCCTGCGGCGGCGCCATAGACCCGGCAATAGTCGCGCAACGCCGGCGCATAGGTGGGGATCAGGAACAGCCCCGCGCCCCCGCCCGCCGCATTTGCCGAGGGCGGCAATGTCGGCAGATACGTCGGCGAAGTGGTGATCCGGGTATCGCTGTGACCCCACAGACCGCTTACCCGCAGCACGGCACGGTCGCTTAGGTCGAATTCAGTGTCCATGAAGAACTGAAACCGCTCTTCGGGTTCCACCAGGTTGTCGAACTGGGCAAAGTTGGTAAAGCAGCGGTCCTCGGGCGCGCCGGCTGCGCTGGTCGAGCCGGGCAGGCTGCGGAACCCGCCGAGCGACTCGCACCCGAGGTCGCGGATAAAGTTGAGCGCCCCGAACGCCCGTCCGCTCACCGGGTCCGTGAACGGAAGGGTCGCGTTGAAATCAAGGTTGCCAGGGTTCCCTCCCTGGGAATAGCCGCCATTCGGGTTCTCCGGGAAAGGCCGGATCGTAAAGTCGCGGTCGGTCGTGCGCAGCTCGGAGCGGCGCTGGTATCCGCCCGAGACAAAGAAGCGGAAACCCTCCACTTCCTTGCCGAAGCTCAGCGCGCCGCCGTAGTCGCCTTTGGACCCGGGAATATAGCGGTAGTCGGCCGAGGCGAGAAACCCGTCCTGGTTCTCCTTGGTGATAAAGTTGACCACGCCGCCGATCGCGTCCGAGCCGTACGTTGCCGCCGCGCCGTCCTTGAGCACCTCGATCCGGCCGACCGCCGCGCCCGGGATCATGTTCACGTCGACCAGCGATCCGCCGGTCACCGCCATGCGCTTGCCGTTGAACAGCACCAGCGTGCGTTGGGGGCCGAGGCCGCGCAGGTTGACCGAGGCGATGCCCTCCGAGCCTTGTGCACGCGCGTCGAACTGGTTGGCGTCGCCGATTACCCCGTTCGAGGTCGGCAGGTTTTTCACCAGATCGAGCACGCTCGGCGAGCCCTGCTTGGCGAGCTCGTCGGCCGAAATCACGTCGATCGGCACCGGGGCGCTTTCCGAAGAGCCGCGGATGAGCGAGCCGGTGACGACGATCGATGGCTCGTCCACCGCAGTCTCGGCCTCCGCCGTCGCGTCGTCGGGTTGGCCGACCTGAGCCCATACCGGGTTGGCGGTCGCAGCAGCGACCAGCGCTGCGATGGCGCACGACTGGCGCAGGTTGACCTTGATCATGGTTCCTCTCCTCATGTTCGGGTCATCCGTGCACGGCGGATACCCGTTTCTCGAATTTGAATGCCACGCGCCCCCCGCTGTCAAGCAAGATCGGGATTTTTCCCTATGTCGGAGGCGATTTCCGGCAGCGCTGTCAGCTTGTTGCCACACGGCGGGGGCGAATGTTGATCGAGGTCAGCCCGCGCGCGGCTCGCGCACCCCCAGCAGCATCAGCGCGAACGCGGCCGCGAGCGCGGCGAGCACCAGCGCGAACAGCGGGCCGAAGCCCGCGGCCGCCACCAGCAGCCCGGCGAGCAGCGGCCCGATTGCCGCGACCGCGCCTTCGGCGGTGGTCACGAACGCCAGCCGCATCGGGATGTCCTCGTGCGCGCCGAACTCGAGCACCATCGTGGTCGCCGCCAGCATCCAGCCCGAGGTGCCCGCGCCGAGTAGCACGAATGCCGCGTAGAACGCCGGCGCGTTGTCCTGCGCGAACAGCAGCACCACCACGCCGGCGATCGCCGAAACCAGCGCCAGCAGGAACACCGCGCGAAAGCCCACCCGGTCGCCGAGCGGGCCCCACACGAGGTTGGACAGCGTGTCCGCGCCGAGAAACGCGAGGCTGAGCCCGCCGATGAGCACGCCGCTGAGGCCGAGCCGCTGGCCGGCGTACACGGTCCAGAACGGCCCGCCGATCCGAATGGCGGTGGCGAGCGCCTGCGCTACGAGGAAACGGGCGAAGTCACGGTTCTCGAGCAGCGCGGGAAACTCGCGCACGCGCGCGCGCAGCGAGATGATCGGTCGCGCCGCGGGCGCGGCGGGCTCGCGGATCATCGCCTGGAACGCGACGAGCCCCATGCTGGTCAGCACGAAAGAGAGCAGGAAGGTCGTCGAATAGCCGTTGCCGAGCCACTCCTCGCCGATGAACCAGCGGCCCGCGACCCACGCCAGCACCGCGGCGATCAATCCGCCGGCGAGGTTGCGATAACCCTGCAGCCGCCCGCGCCGGGCGATCGGGATCACCTTGGCCATCAGCATCTGGAAGGCGACCCGCTGCGCCCCGTTGAAGAAACCGAGAATGGCGAACAGCGCGAGGGTGACGAACACCAGCGCCTCGCCGGTGAGCAGCCAGCCCGCCAGCGCCAGCCCGAGGATCGCCAGCCGCATGATCGAGCCGACGCGGATCGTGTAGGGCAGGATGTGACTGCGGTGCTCGATCCGCGCGCCCGACAGGATCGGCGAGATCGTCGCACCCGCCTGGAGCAGCGCGGTGCCGAGGCCGACCGCCGCGGGGCTGCCGGTGATCGCCAGGAGGTAGGCCGGAATGATCGTCGGCGCGTAGATCAGCCGGAACCCGGTCATCCCCAGCACGCCGTGGATGAACGTGGCAGTGTAATTGCGCCTGAGGTTCGCCTCGACGAACCGGGCGTGGTCGGCGAACGGGTCTCCGAACAGCTCGGCGACCCCGCCCACGGGGGCAGGGCCGGGCGCGTCGATCAGGTCGGGCTGCCCGCTCAGTAGCCGGCCAGCATGGCGAACCGGTCGCGCAAGTAGCTCGTCGAGCCCCAGGCGGCCTCGAGCACGCGCGCGCGCTTCAGGTAGAAGCCGACGTCGTATTCGTCGGTCATGCCGATGCCGCCGTGGAGCTGTATGCCCTCGCGGCTCATGACGTGGAGCACGCGGTTGGCCTCGGCCTTGGCGACCGCGGCGGCGCGGGGAATGCCGAAGCCGCTGTCGAGCGCCTCGAGCCCGCCTTCGACCGCGCTGCGCATCATCGCGAGGTCGCCGAACAGGTCGGCCATGCGATGCTGCAGAGCCTGGAAGCTCGCCAGCACCTGGTTGAACTGCACGCGCTGTTTCAGGTAGTCGAGCGTCACGTCGAACACCTGCTGCGCCATGCCGAGCATCTCGCACGCGGTGAGGATGCGCGCGCGGTCAAGCACCTGATCGAGCAGGTCGTCGCCGCCGCTTGCCAACTTGTCCGCCGCGGCGCCGTCGAAGGTCACCTCGGCGTGGCTGCGCTGGTCGGTCAGCTTGCGATCGGACAGGGTGACCGCGTCGCCCTTCTCGACGAGATAGAGCCCGTCAGCCGCGGCGACGACGAACAGCGAGGCGCCGTGCGCCTCGTGAACGAACGCCTTGGTGCCGCTGAGCTTGTCGCCCTCGGCCGTGGCCGCGATCCGGCCGTCGTGGCGCGGGCCCTCGTCGACCGCGAGGGTGCCGACGACCTCGCCGCTGGCGAGGCGCGGCAGCCATTTCGCCTTCTGCTCCTCGCTGCCCCCCAGCACGATCGCGCCGGCGGCGAGCGTGGTCGCCACCAGCGGGCTGGCGGTGAGCGTCTTGCCGAGTTCCTCGACGACCAGCCCGGCACTCATCCAGCCGAAATCGCTGCCGCCGTGGGCCTCGTGGATGACAATCCCGGCCCAGCCCATCTCGGCCATCGCCTTCCACGCGTCGGCCGAATAGCCCTCCGCAGGCTGCTCGGCGCGCAGCTTCCGAAAGGCGGCGACGGGGCTTTCGTTGGTCACCCAGCCGCGCGCCATGTCGCGCAGCATTTCCTGCTCCTCGTTCAAGATAGCCATTTCGCCCGGCTCCTACTGGTGGTCCAACATGCCGAGCACGCGCTTGGCGATGATGTTGTTCTGGATTTCTGTCGAGCCGCCGTAGATCGTGGTCGCCTTGCCGAACAACCACGCGCGCGTTCCCGCGAGCTCGCTTTCGGAAAACCCTTCACCCTCCCAGCCGAGGCCCTGGAGACCCATGATCTCGATCAGCAACTCGGCGCGCTCCTGCCCGAGCTTGGTGCCGAGTTTCTTCAGGACCGAGCTGATCTCGGACACCCCGCCGGCCGCCTTGCTTTCCTCGACCGCCCGCCTGGCGGTGAGCAGGAAACTCTGCCAGCGAATCTCGAAGTCCGCGATCCGGTCGCGCAGCACGGCGTTGGCGATCCGCCCCTCGGCGTCGATCTCGACGTATTTTTTCGCCACGTCCGACAGCGCTGCGCCCATCAGCCGCGCCATGCTGCCACCGCCCGAGAGGTTGGTCCGCTCGTGCTGGAGCAGGCGCTTGCCGATCGTCCAGCCCTGGCCTTCCTTGCCGACGAGGTTTTCCTTGGGCACCTTCACGTCGGTGAAGAAGGTCTCGCAGAACGGGCTCATCCCGCTGATCATCTGGATCGGGCGGACCTCGACTCCCGGGTCCTTCATGTCGATCAGCATGAACGAGATGCCGTTGTGCTTGTCGCTCTTGTCGGTGCGGACGATCGCGAAGCATTTGTCGGCCCACTGGCCTCCGCTGGTCCAGGTCTTCTGGCCGTTGACGAGGTAGTGATCGCCCTTGTCCTCGGCAAAGGTCTGCAGGTTTGCAAGGTCCGAGCCGGCGTTGGGTTCGGAGTAGCCCTGGCACCAGCGGATCTCGCCGCGGGCGATCGAGTCA
>JBHWTG010000083.1:0-4655 GCA_043427735.1 Tsuneonella sp.
TGCCGACCGCAACGTCACCGAGCTTTCCGGCGGTCAGCAGCAGCGCATCGCCATCGCGCGCGCGCTGGTCAACGAGCCGAGCGTGCTGCTGCTCGACGAAGTCGCGGCGCACCTCGATCCGGTGCGGCGCGCGGCGCTTTATGAGAGGCTGGCCGATACCGGCACGCAAGTGTGGTTCACGGGCACCGAGACCGGCCCGTTCGCGCCGGTATTATCCGAAGCCGCGGTGTGGCGCGTGACCCGCGGGGCGGCCGCGCGCGAGAGCTAGCCCCGCTCGGCGAGCCTGGCTTCGAGCGCGGCGACCCGCGCTGCGAGCAGCTCGGCCTCGGCGCGCGCCCGGGCGGCCATGTCCTTGACCGCGTCGAACTCCTCGCGCGAGACGAAGTCGAGCCCGCCGAAGGCCTCGCGCATGCGCTCACGCGCGCCGTCGCGCGCCTCGCGGGTCATTCCCGCCACAGTGCCCGCCGCCGCGTTGGCGAGCTTGACGAAGTCGGCGATCAGGGGATTTTCGCTTTGCATGGCGCCGATGTGGCGGCACGCCCGCTTCGCTGCAAGTCAGAACTCGTAGCGCTGCTGCGCGCCGGTGCCGGGGGTGTCGAGCCCGCCGCCCGGATTGAGCTGAAAGAACTGCCAGTTGAGCGCCGTGGCGAACAGGATCCACGCGAGATACGGCAACAGCAACGCGCCCGCGAGCGAGCGGACGCGCCAGAACAGCACGATGGTGACGATCACCAGCACGTCGAGCACCGCGATCACGATCAGCGCCGCGCGAATGTCGTTGAGCCCGAAGAACACCGGCGACCACGCGAGATTGACCGCCAGCTGCAGCGCGAAGGCGACGATCGCCGCGGTTCGCCCGCGCGCGCCCCACGCCGCGCAGACGATCGCCAGCGCGAGCCCCATCAGCGCATAGAGGATCGTCCAGGCGGTCGGAAACCACTTCGCGGGCGGATAGATCGCCGGCTTCTCGAGCGACTCGAACCACAGGCTCTGCGCGTCGCCCCCGACCTGGCCCGAGAGGAACCCGAGCAGCATGACCAGCGGCACGGTGAACAGCGCCCAGCGCAGGAGGCTGGCGCGAAGCTGGCCGCGGGAAGCGAGAGCGGTCATGAATACTCCGTCTTCGATTCGTCCCGGGGGTTGTGGCCGAGCGCCGCGGCGGGCGCAACTTGGCCCCGGCGGGCGGCGATCAGGAACTCGATGTTGCCTTCGGGCCCGGTGATCGGGCTGGGGACAAGCCCATCGACCGTCCAGCCGCCGCCTTCGAGCCAGGCCCGGGCTTCATCGCACACCCGGGCGTGCAGCGCGGGATCGCGCACCACCCCGCCCTTGCCGACTTCGCCGCGGCCGACTTCGAATTGCGGCTTGATCAGCGCGACCAGGCGGCAATCGGGCGCCGCCAGCGCGAGCGGCCGCTCGAGCACTTTGGCGAGGCCGATGAACGAGGCGTCGCACACCACCCAGCCGCACGGCACGTCGATCTGCTCGCGGGTCAGCACGCGCGCGCTGGTCTGCTCGAGCACGGTGACGCGCGGATCCTGGCGCAGCTTCCACGCGAGCTGGTTGGTGCCCGAATCGACCGCGAACACCCGGGCCGCGCCGTGCTGGAGCAACACGTCGGTGAACCCGCCGGTCGAGCTGCCGATGTCCATCGCGGTCGCGCCCGCCGGGTCCAGCGCGAACACCTCGAGCGCATGCGCGAGCTTGAGCCCGCCGCGCGAAACCCACGGGTGATCGCGCCCGCGGACCTCGATCGCCGTATCTTCGGCAAGCTGCTGTCCGGGCTTGGCGAGCTTGCGCCCGACCGAAAACACCAGCCCCGCCATCACCAGCGCCGCCGCGCGGGTGCGGCTTTCGGCGAGCCCGCGGTCGACGATCAACTGGTCGAGGCGCTTCTTTCCCATGGACCTTTCCTCGCCTAGCGTGCGTTGATCGCTGGTGGAACCGGGAGAACTCATGCGCTTTCGTACAGGGCTCGTCGCCCTTGCCTGCTTGTCGGCCGCGGCGTGCGGGGTGCGCGCTCCCGAGCCGACCCCCGCCCCCCCGGTGGCTCGCGCGTCGCCCACCCCGGCGCCTTCGCCCAGCCCCGTTCCCACCCATGCCACCTGGATCGACGCGCCGCAGACGCCGGGCGACTGGTACTATCGCTCGGGCGGGGGAACGACCCGCGCGCTGTTCGGCGATCCCGGCGCCGACGCGCGCTTCGCACTCACCTGCAACCTCGCGCAGCGCAGCGTCACCCTCGCCCGCGCCGGGAGCACTACCGGCGCCTCCCAGCTCAACATCCGCACCGAATTCACCGACCGCGCACTGGCGGCCGCGCCGTCGACGGGCGAGATACCTGCGGTCGAGGCGCGGGTCGGCGCGCGCGATTCGATCCTCGATGCGATGGCGTTTTCCAAGGGGCGCTTCGCGGTGGAGGTCGCCGGGCTCGATCCGCTCTATCTGCCGAGCTGGCCCGAAGTCACGCGGGTGATCGAGGACTGCCGCGGATAGCGAACGGCGTGCCGGAGATAGCACGCCCGCAAGCGACCGAGTCTGACGGCGAAAAAGAATAATGCAAGACTTGCGTTGCGGCCGCGAAAGACTCACATTCGCGCCCGAGGCCAGCGACCCACGCGGCTCTCGGCCACCGGTGAAACGGCGGTCTGGCTTTCAAGCGCGAAAGGAGGTGATCCGATGTCTCATGGTTCAGCAGGGAGGTCGGTGTCGACCCTCGCGGAGCATTATCGGTAAATCTCCTGACACGCCGATAGAGGCTTCGTGGGCGGCCGTACCGGCCGCTGACCATGCGAAGGGCGGTTCCGCCGAGGCGGAGCCGCCCTTCTCATTTATGCCGCGTGTGCGGGCCCGCGGGGACCTGACCAATCTTGCGCAACATTGCGCCCCGCCGTAACCGCGCAGCCCATGGACTTCGCGCACCTGCCCCACCCCGCGCCCGTGCCCGGCGATGCCCGCGCCCGGGCGATCGCCGAGCCCGGCTTCGGCACCGTGTTCACCGATCACATGGTGCGGGTCGATTACCATGCCGACCGCGGCTGGCACGACGCGCGGATCGGCCCGCGCGAGCCGCTGCTGCTCGATCCGGCGTGCGCGGTGCTCCACTACGCGCAGGAGATTTTCGAGGGGCTCAAGGCCTATCGCCACCCCGATGGCGGCCTCGCGCTGTTCCGGCCCGAGGTGAACGCCCGGCGGATGAACGCTTCGGCCGACCGCCTGGCGATGCCGCACATTCCCGAAGACCTGTTCATCGCGGCCTGCCGCGAGCTCGTGCGCAAGGATGCGGGCTGGTTTCCCACCATCGAGGGCGGCTCGCTCTACCTACGGCCGTTCATGTTCGCCTCAGAGGCGTTTCTCGGCGTGCGGCCCGCGCGCGAGTACGCGTTCCTCGTCATCGCCAGCCCGGTGGGCAGCTACTTCAAGTCGGGCGCGCCGGCGGTGTCGATCTGGGTGAGCCAGGAGTATGTCCGCGCCGCGCCCGGCGGCACCGGCGCGGCCAAGACCGGCGGCAACTATGCCGCGAGCCTGGTGCCCCAGGCCGAAGCGATCGCCCACGGGCACGATCAGGTGGTGTTCCTCGACGCGGTCGAGCGGCGCTGGATCGAGGAGCTCGGCGGCATGAACCTGTTCTTCGTGTTCGCCGATGGCAGCGTCGTGACCCCGCCGCTCGGCGGCACCATCCTGCCCGGCGTCACCCGCGACAGCCTGATCGCGCTGCTGAGGGACGAAGGCCTGACGATCCGCGAGGAACGCTACGCGATCGACCAGTGGCGTGCCGACGCCGCCGGCGGCCGGCTGATCGAGACGATGGCCTGCGGGACTGCCGCGGTCGTCACGCCGGTCGGCAGGGTGGCGAGCCCCGACTTCGAGTTCACCATCGGCTCGGGCGGGCCCGGTCAGCTCACCCAGAAGCTGCGCGCGAAGCTGGTGGCGATCCAGCGCGGGCTGGCGCCCGACCCACACGGCTGGGTAATGCGGCTCTAGATCCGCGTCAGCGCCATCGCCGCGCGGGCGAGCGCGGGCAGGTTGCTCGACAGCGCCCTCAACAACCCCGCGCCGCGCTCGGCCTCGGCGATGCGCCAGATCAGGCTGGCGATGCGAACCGGTCGCTCGGCGCGCGCGGCGAAGGCGGCCTGGAAGCGGCGCGCGATGTCGCCGCCGAGCCAGGCCCGGGCCGCCATCGCTCCGCTCGCCATGGCGATCGCCATGCCCTCGCCGGCGAGCGAAGGGATGACCGCGGCCTGATCGCCGAGCCGAAAAACTCCCTCCTGGGTCTCCCGCGCCACCCAGCCGTAGGGCACCGAGCCGACCGTATCGACCCCGAGCTCCGCCGGGGCGAACGCCATGCGCTCACCGAAGCGCGGGTGCTGTGCCGCCAGCCGGCCGAGCAACGCGCGCGGGTCGCCGCCTGCCTCGGCGAGCAGCGACTTGCGCACCGCGAGGCAGACATTGGCGCTGCCGTCCTCCTGCAGCACGATCCCGGCATAGCCCCCACGGAACAGGTGCAGCTCGATACGCCGCTCGCGTTGTCGACGCTGAGCCCGTCGAAGAAGGTGCTGCCGTCCGCCGAGACCGCCAGGCGGAACCTGTCCGAGCCGAAGAGGCCGACCAGCGCATTCGTCACGAAGCCGGTCTGCAGGGTCAGCCCGAAGACT
>JBHWTG010000084.1:0-7272 GCA_043427735.1 Tsuneonella sp.
GGTGTCGGCAATGTGGACCCCCCCGTACAATCCGTGGGAGCAGCGGCTGTGCCTGGTGCCCGACGACGACCTGTTCGAGGCGATCAAGCGCGACAAGGCCGACGTGGTCACCGGCCACATCGCGGCATTCGAGAAAGACGGCGTGCGGCTTGCCGACGGGCGGTTCCTTCCCGCCGACATCATCGTCACCGCGACCGGCCTCAAGCTCGCGGTCGCGGGCAAGATCGCGGTCAGCCACGACGGGGCGCCGGTGAATTTCGCCGAGCGCTTCTATTACAAGGGCTGCATGTTCTCGAACCTGCCGAACTTTTCGGTGGTGTTCGGCTACCTCAATGCGAGCTGGACGCTGCGCGCGGACATCAACTCCGAATATGTCTGCAAGGTGCTCAACCACATGGAGCAGGTCGGCGCCAATGTCGCCACGCCGGTGCTGCCCGAGAACCACGGGCTTGTCGAAGACGACCTGTTCGATTTCTCGAGCGGCTATATCCAGCGCGGCAAGCACATCATGCCCAAGAGCGCCACCACGCTGCCGTGGCGGCTCAACCAGGACTATCGCGCCGATCGCAAGGCGCTGGCGACTACGCCGATCGACGACGGGGTGCTCAAGTTCGAGCGGGTCGACGCGCGCGAGGAGCACCAGCTCGAGGCCGCCGAGTAGCACTGGCGCAGCCGCGGCGTTTCGCTTAGCGCCGGCGCATGGCAGCCGACGACGATCGCATCTGGACCGCCGCGCTGGTGGTGATCGGCGACGAGATCCTCTCGGGCCGCACGCACGACAAGAACATCGCCCAGATCGCCAGCTGGCTCCAGGTCCAAGGCATCCGTCTCGCCGAAGTGCGCGTGGTGCCCGATGTCGAAGAGCGCATCGTCGAGGCGGTCGATGCCCTCCGAGCGCGCAACGACTACCTGTTCACCACCGGCGGGATCGGTCCGACGCACGACGATATCACCGTCGATGCCGTGGCCAGGGCGCTCGGGGTGCCGGTGGTGATTCACCCCGAAGCGCGCGCGATGCTCGAGCGCTACTACGCGGGCCGCGGCCTCGCGCTGACCGACGCCCGCCTGCGGATGGCGCGGGTGCCCGAAGGCGCCGAGCTGATCCCCAACCGCATGTCGGGCGCGCCCGGGATCCGCATAGGCAACCTGTTCGTGATGGCCGGGGTGCCGCACATCACCGCCGGGATGCTCGACGCGCTCACCGGCACCCTCGAAGGCGGCGCGCCGCTGGTCAGCCGGACGATCGGCTGCTGGACCGCCGAAAGCGAGGTCGCCGACCTGCTGCGCCAGGCCGAAAAGGATCACGAGGGGGTGCAGATCGGCAGCTACCCGTTCTTCCGCGAGGGCCGGGTGGGAGCGAACTTCGTGGTCCGCTCGACCGATCCGGCCAAGGTGGACACCTGCGTCGCAGCGCTCGCCGGGGCGCTCACCGAAGCCGGCCACGCGGTCGCGCAGGGCGAGATCTGACGCGCGAGCATCGTCTTAACATTTTCCGGCTAACCTCGCCCGCTGCGAAGAAGCGAGCGGGTAGGGCACCATGACCGCGGTCTATCTCACGATCGATACCGAATATGCCTTCCGTCTGCCCGGCGCGGACGGGCCCGGCACGCGGGCCGAGAATTTCGCCCGCTCGATCCGCTGCGAAACCCCCGCCGGCGCGGTCGGCATCGACCACCAGATGGACGTGCTCGACCGGCATGGGCTCAAGGCGGTGTTCTTCGTCGATCCGATGCCGGCCCTGTTGTGGGGCACGGACGCGATCACCGACATGGTGCGGCCGATCGTGACGCGCGGTCACGACGTACAGCTCCATTGCCACAGCGAATGGCTGGCGTATGCGCCGGTCGGCCTGGTGGGCGGGCGCACCGGGCGCAGCCTCAAGGACTTCACCCTCGCCGACCAGGAACGCATCCTCGCGTACGCGGTCGAAGCGCTGGTCGCGGCGGGCGCGCCCTATCCGATCGCCTTTCGTGCGGGCAACTACGGCGCCAACGACGATACGCTGGCCGCGCTCACCGTGCTGGGGCTGACGCACGACAGCTCGCACTGCCCGGCGCTGGCGGGGCGCGGCGAATGCGCGATCTCGCTCGGGCAGGGCGATCTGTCGCCATTGCCGCGCGGCGGCGTGATCGAAGTTCCCACCTCGTGCATCTCCGGCCATGCCGGCGGCCTGCGCCACGGCCAGCTGACCGCGCTGTCGCTGCGCGAGCTGCGCGCCGCGATCGCTCACGCCGAACGCGAAGGGATCGGCCAGATGACGCTGGTGTCGCACAGCTTCGAGCTGCTGAGCCGCGACCGCAACCGCATCAACCACCTCGTCGCGCGGCGCTTCGAGCGGCTGTGCGCGGCGATCGCGGCGATGCCGGGGGTGACGACGGCGACCTATCGCGACAGTCCGCCCTTGCCCGCGCCGTCGGGCCACCGCGAGGCGCCGCTGCCTTATGCCCCGTTGCGCAGCGGGGCGCGGGCGATCGAGCAGGTGGTGGCGAACGCGCTCTACAGCCGGCGGCTTCGCGCGCGCGCCTGACGCGGCTCGTCTGCCGGAAGCGAGGAAAGCCGGCGGATCGCTCCGCCGGCCTTCCGAAAAAACACTATTTCGGAGGCAGTTACGCCCCTTCGACCTCGGCCAGATCGACCTTGAGGCCCGGGCCCATCGTGGTGGTCAGCGAGACCTTGCGCACGTACTTGCCCTTCGAGCCCGAAGGCTTGGCCCTGACCACCGCTCCGGTCAAAGCGTCGAAATTCTGCTTCAGCGCATCGTCGGAAAACGACAGTTTGCCGAGCCCGGAATGGATGATTCCCTGCTTTTCGACGCGGAATTCGACCTGGCCGCCCTTGGCGTCCTTGACCGCCTGCTCGACGTTGGGGGTGACCGTGCCGAGCTTGGGGTTCGGCATCAGCCCCTTGGGGCCGAGCACTTTGCCGAGCCGGCCGACCACGCCCATCATGTCGGGAGTGGCGATAACCCGGTCGTAGTCGAGGTTGCCGGCCTGCATGTCCTCCATCAGGTCCTCGGCGCCGACCTTGTCGGCCCCGGCGGCGAGCGCCTTGGCGGCATTGTCGCCGCGCGCGAACACCGCGACCTTGACGTCCTTGCCGGTGCCCGAGGGCAGCGACACCATGCCGCGGACCATCTGGTCGGCGTGGCGCGGGTCGACGCCGAGGTTCATCGCCACCTCGAGCGTTTCGTCGAACTTCTTCGAAGCGTGCTCGCGCAGGGTCTTCAGCGCGTCGCCGAAGCTGTAGAACGCGTCGCGGTCGATCGTGCTGAGGACCTTGTCCTTCTTCGTCTGCCTGGCCATCGGATCAGCCCTCCACCACTTCGAGGCCCATCGAGCGCGCCGAGCCCTCGATGATGCGGGTCGCCATGTCGATATCGTTGGCGTTCAGGTCCTTCATCTTCATCTCGGCGATCTCCGAGAGCTTCGAGCGCCTGATCGTGCCGGCCTTGACCTTGCCCGGCTCCTTCGAGCCCGACTTGAGGTTCGCCGCCTTCTTGATCAGGAAGCTCGCCGGGGGCGTCTTGGTGACGAAGGTGAAGCTGCGGTCGGCGTAGACGGTGATCACGGTGGGGATGGGCATGCCCTTCTCCATCTCGCCGGTCGCCGCGTTGAACGCCTTGCAGAATTCCATGATGTTGACGCCGCGCTGGCCCAGCGCGGGGCCGATCGGGGGCGACGGGTTGGCGGCGCCCGCCGGAACCTGCAGCTTGATATAGCCGTCGATTTTCTTGGCCACGAATGGCCTCCTTTCTCACTGTCGCCCCATCCGACCCGCTCATCTGCGAGCATGTCGAAGGAGACTCATGGTAAGCGGTCAAGCGAAGCGCCGTGCGGCGCTTCTCCCGCGGGGGGTTCCCGGTGCTGTCGCGTGGGGACGCGGGCGCCTAGGCGAACCGCGCCCGCAAATCAAGCGCCAAGGTCGTTGGCCGATGGCGGTGGCCCGCCCGCCGAAGGGATTTTGCAGTTCGCCCCGGGCGGGCGTATCCTGCCGGCCATGGATCGACCGTTCGGCCCATCCCGTCAGCGTTTCGCGGCGATCCGGCCGGCCCTCGCGCTTGCCGCCCTTGCCCTGCCGTCCGCCGCTGCCGGAGGCTCGGCCGAAAAGGCCGCCCCGGTGCCGGCCGCGCCGGCCCGGATGCCCGACCTGCCGCCGGCGGTGATCGACGACACGCTGGCGATCGGCGGCGAGGACATCGACGGCCGGAAGCTGCGCTCGCGCATGACGGTCGCGGTCGGGGTCAACGGCACCGGGCCCTATCGCTTCGTGGTCGACAGCGGGGCGGATACGTCGGTCGTCGGTCAGCGGATCGCCAGCGCGCTCAAGCTCCCCTTGGGCACCCGCGTGCTGCTCAACGGGATCACCGCCAGCGGCTATGTCGATCGGGTGCGGGTCGAGCAGCTCGATGTCGGGCCGACCTCGGTGTACAACCTGCACCTGCCGGTGCTGCGCGAAGCCGACCTCGGGGCGGACGGGATGCTCGGCCTCGACGCGCTGGTCGAGCAGCGGCTGATGCTCGATTTCGAGAAGCGCACGATCAGCGTCGACGATGCGCGCACCCCCGCGCCGCAGCTCGACGGGGAGATCGTGGTCACCGCCCGGCTGAAGCGCGGGCAGCTGATCCTGACCGAGGTCAAGGCCGGCCCCACCGCGGTCGACGCGGTGGTCGACACCGGCTCGGAGATCACCATCGGCAACAGCGCGCTGCGCGAGCGCCTGTTCAAGCGCTATCGCAAGGATTTCGAGACGATCGAGGTCACCGGGGTGACCGGGGTCAAGCGCAACCTCCAGTTGCTGACGGTGCCCGAGCTGAAGCTCGGCTCGATCCGCCTGCGCAACGTGCCGATCGCGTTCGCCGACGTGCCGCCGTTCGAGGTGTTCGGCATCGCCGACAAGCCTTCGCTGCTGCTGGGCACCGACCTGATGGAGGTGTTCCGGCGGATTTCGCTCGATTTTCGCGCGCGCAAGGTGCGTTTCCAGCTGCGCAAGTGCAGTCAGGCAGGAATCCGCATCAGCTCGATGCCGAGCGGAATCTCGCGCTTGAGCTCCGACAATCAGGTGACCTGCCGGCGCTGACGCGCGCGGGCGCTACTTGACCAGCTCGACCTGCTCGAAGTCGAGCTCCACCGGGGTCGCGCGGCCGAAGATCGAGACCGAGACCTTGACCTTCTGCTTGTCGAAATCGAGCTCCTCGACCAGCCCGTTGAAGCTGGCGAACGGGCCGTCGAGCACCTTGACCTGGTCGCCGATCTCGTAATCGACGCTGACATGCTTCTTGGGTTCGGCCTTGGCCGCCTCGACCCCGCCGAAATAGCGGGCGGCCTCGCGCTCCGAAATCGCCTGCGGCCGGTTGCCCGAGCCGAGGAAGCCGGTGACCTTGGGCGTGTTCTTGACGAGGTGATAGACGTCGTCGGTCAGCGCCAGCTTGGCGAGCACGTAGCCGGGCATGAACTTGCGTTCGACCTGGACCTTCTTGCCGCGCTTGACCTCGGTGACCGTCTCGGTCGGGACCTCGACCGCCTCGACCGCGTCGCTGAGACCGAGCCGCTCGGCCTCGGCGATGATCGAATCGCGGACCTTGTTCTCGAAACCGGAATAGGCGTGGATGATGTACCAGCGAGCCATGGTGGTGTGTTCGTCTCGTCCGTGGGAGGGGTCAGGCGAGCGACAGCAGCCAGCGCATGATCGCGCCGAACAGCGAATCGATCCCCAGGAAGAAGATCGACAGGATCAGCATCATGATCGCCACGAAGATCGCGGTGCGAACCGTCTCCTCGCGGCTCGGCCAGACCACCTTGCGCGCTTCCGCGCGGACCTGGTTGATGAATTCAGCCGGACTGGTCTTGGCCATGATGACGTCAGCTCTCGCCCACACAAAGATCTCGCTCGTTCCGGGATGGGGCTAGCGCCGCCCCGGTTCAAGACCGGGAGGGCATCGGGGCATTCCATATGTCGGAAAAAGCGCGGCCGCCCTAGACCGCGTGTTGCGCAAAAGCAAGCGGGCCCCGCCCGGGCGCGTCGGGGCCGCTTTCCTGAGTCGCTCTTCGTGTCATTCCCGCCAACGCGGGAATCCTAGCGCGCGCCGAACAGCCGGGCGAGAAAGCCGGGCTCCTCCATCGGCCGGATCGGCCCGAACTTGCGATAGCGCGCCGACGCATCGCTATACGGGCGCGGGTGGACCCACGGATCGGGGCGGCTGGTGCGATACGACAGACCTGACATGGGAGCCTCCATGAACCGAATTGCCCCTCGGCTGTCGTCGATAACCGGCGCCCCCGAGCTTGGGTTCCCGCCTCCGCGGCGGATCGCGCCGAATGCCTGGCGGCGCCGAACGATTTTTCTGGAGCCGCCGATGGGACGCTGCGAGCGCGCAACCCCGACACGGCGGAAATTGGCAGGGGTGACAGGATTCGAACCCGTGGCCCTCGGTTTTGGAGACCGATGCTCTACCAGCTGAGCTACACCCCTGCGCTCGGGTGGCGGGCGCTGTAGGTGCAAACGCCCTGCATCGCAAGCGGCCAAACCCTGCTACGATGCGCGCGATGCACGGCAACGCCCATCCGATCATCCCGGCCGAGTTGCTGCTGCTCGCCTACCGCAGCGGGATCTTCCCGATGGCCGACGGCCGCGAGGATCCCGAAGTGTTCTGGGTCGAGCCGCGCACGCGGGCGATCCTGCCGCTCGACGGGTTCCGCCTGTCGCAATCGCTCGCCAAGGCCATCCGCCAGGAGCGCTTCCGGGTCACCTGCGACCAGGCGTTCGACCGGGTTATCGCCGCCTGCGCCGAGCCCCGGCCCGGCCATCCCGAAAGCTGGATCAGCGCGCGGATCATGGCGAGCTACCGCGCGCTCCACCGGGCGGGGCACGCCCATTCGATCGAATGCTGGCGCGGCGGGGAGCTGGTGGGCGGGCTCTACGGCGTCGGCTTCGACGCGGTGTTCTGCGGCGAATCGATGTTCAGCCGGGCGGACAACGCCAGCAAGGTCGCGCTGGCCTGGCTGGTGGCGCTGCTGAGGCGCGGCGGCGCGCGGCTGCTCGACTGCCAGTTCATGACCGACCATCTCGCCTCGCTCGGCGCGGTCGAGATCGGCCAGAGCCGCTACGTGGCGTTGCTGGGCGAAGCGCTCGGCGAAGGCGAGGGCGCCGGCGCGGGCGCGCGCGCACGTTCGCTGCCGGACGCATTCGACGCGCTCGTCGCGGAGGCGGAAGGCGCGGGGGTCTCCCCTTCGAAGCTCATCCTGCAGTCCTTGACCCAGACGTCGTAAATCACGT
>JBHWTG010000085.1:0-5075 GCA_043427735.1 Tsuneonella sp.
GCGAGGAACTTCGCGACCTCGTCGGTGGTCGCCTTGTTGCCCGGAAAGCCGGCGAAATCGATGTAGGCGACACCCGGCGCAAGCCAGCCGGACCGGCTGACCGCGCTACGATCCTCGCCGCCGGGGCCGCCCGGGTCACGATTCCCGCCGCGCGCCCGCATCTCGGCCGTCAGCGGGCGGAGGCGGAGATGGCCATCCTTGTGCACTGCCTGAAGATCGGCGGTAACCCGCTCGGCGAAATCCGTGGCGGTGGGAAAGCTGGCGTAGGCACCTTTGGCTAGGTTGGTGCGGAGCATGGCGGCATATTTCTTGCCGGCGTCCGGAAAGACGAAATTTTCTTCCAGCGCGGTCGCCAGTTCGGTCACCGCAGCTTCGGCTTCCTTGGCATCGAACGCCGCGGCCGTGGCCGGAGCGACCGGCGCTTGCGCCATTGCGGAATAGCCGACGGGCAACATCAGGGTCGTGAAGAAAAGGCTGGAAAGAAAGAAGCGCATGTCGAGGCTCCCGCTGTATTGCTCATATACAACAGTAAGCCAATAAGCGCGCCACGTCCTGTCGTTTTGGAGTGCCTTCGTGCCAAAATCTGGCACGATAAGCCCATGCTCGACCCTTTCGACTTTGCCTTGCTCAACGAGGTCCAGCGCGACGATTCGCTGACGGCCGACGCGCTTGCCGAGCGGGTGCCGCTGTCACCCTCCGCCATTGCCCGCCGGCTCCGCCGCTTACGCGCCGACGGTTCGATCGGCCGCACTATCGCCCTCCTTGGACCACGGCTCCTCGGCGGCCGGCTTCGCGCCTTGGTGCTGGTGCAACTCAACGAACATGCCGATCACGCGGGCAAGCAAGCGTTGCTCGCCAGGCTCGACGCGGCCGAAACGGTGCAATGGGTGCTTGAGATTAGCGGCGAGCACGACTTCGCCCTTTTACTCGACTGCCGCAGCATGGACGCGTTCGTGGCGGAAGCGGAGAGCCTGCTCGCCGGCTCCCCCGCCGTCCGCCGCTACGAAACCAGCTTCGTCAAACGCAGCTGGAAATTCGCGCCGTTCGTGCGCCTCGGCTGAGCCTCAGCTCGCCTTGGTCGCCGCGATCCAGCGGTCGATCTTCTGCTCCAGCACCGCCAGCGGCAACGCACCGGTGCCGAGCACCTGGTCGTGGAAGGCCCGGATGTCGAACTTCGTGCCAAGCTCGCCTTCCGCCTTGGTCCGCAGCCGCTGAATGGTCAGCGCGCCGAGCTTGTAGGCCAGCGCCTGGCTTGGAATGGCGATATAGCGTTCGACCTCGGCGGTGGCGTCGGTGCGGCCCATGTCGCTGTTCGACAGCATGTAGCTGATCGCCTGGTCGCGGGTCCAACCCTTGGAATGAATGCCGGTGTCGACCACCAGCCGCATCGCGCGCAGCATCTCGTCCGACAGCGTTCCGAACCGCTGATAGGGATCCTTGTAGAAGCCCATGTCGTAACCAAGCGTCTCCGAATAAAGCGCCCAGCCCTCGACGTACGCCGTGTTTCCGCCAAAGCGCATGAATGCGGGGAGCGCTTCATTCTCCTGCGCGAGGCTGATCTGGAAATGATGCCCCGGCGCCCCTTCGTGGAGATAGAGCGTCGTCATGCCGGGCGTGGTGCGGCTCGGCAGATCGTAGGCGTTGAAATAAAAGACGCCCGGCCGCGTCCCGTCGGGGGTGCCGCTCTGGTAGGAGCCGCCAGCCTCGAACTTCTCGCGGAACGGCTCGTAAGGGCGGATTTCCAGCCGCGCCTTGGGCATGGTCGAGAAATAGCGCGGAAGCTCGGCGTCGACCTTTTTGCAGATGTCGTAATAGCCCTGCGTCAGCGCGTCGCGGCTCTTGGGCTTGAGCTTGGGATCGGTGCGCAGATTGTTGAAGAAGGCGGGGAGGTCGCCCTTGAACCCGACTTCGGTGCGGACCTTGTCCATCTCGCCGCGTATACGCGCCACTTCGCTGAGGCCCAGCTGGTGGATTTCCTCCGGCGCCATGTCGAGCGTGGTGGTCGAGCGGACGAGGTGGCGGTACAGTTCGGGGCCGCCCTTCATATACATCAGGCCGACCCCGTCGCGCGCGGCGGGGAGATATTCGGTCCGCAGGAAATCGCGCACGCGGGTCAGCGCCGGGCGGATCTCGTCCTTGACCGACGCCTGATAGGCCGCCGTCAGGCGGGCGCGATCCTCGGCGCCGATCGAGTCCGGGAACTTCCGGATCGGCCCGAGATAATTGTCCTCGGCCGGGGTCTGCTTGAGCTGGCTATTCAGTTGCTCGATCATGTTGCGGGTGGTGAGCTTGGTATCGACCACCCCGCTCGCCATCCCCTCGCGCCAGCGACCGATCGCGCGGTCGAGATAGACCACGAATTCCTTGTGGCGCTTCAGGTTGTTCTCATAATCCTGCACCGTCTTGAACGGTGCCGCGCCCTGCCCGCTGGCGAAGGTCGGGTAGAAGGTGTGGATGCCGTAAAAGTGGTTCATCGGCCGGACCTTGGTCAGGCTCAGCAAATTGTCCTGATAGCCGGCCAGCGTGTCCTCGGTTGTTACCTTGAAGACGTCATAAGCGATGGCATCGGTCGGGTTGAGCTTCGCGCGGTCGATGGTGGCCACGTCGGCGAGGTCCTGTTCGGCGGCCCGCTTCTCGCCGGCGAAATACGCATCGCTGATATTGTCACCCAGCCGGTCGGCATAGCGCATGTCGCCGCGGAACAGAGCGCTCAGCGGATTGCGGCGGAGGCTGTCCTCGTCGCTCTTGGCGAACAGCGCGAACAATCGGTCGTGCTCCGACTGGGCGGTGGCGGCCGGTGCCGTTTCGGGTGCAGCGACGGCGGCGGGCGGCGGCGGCGCGACCGCCACTTCCTCACGCGCGGCGCAGGCACCGAGGGTCAGCAGGCTTGCGCCAAGCAGCAGGAGGCGGTGGGTCATCAGGCAGGCTCTTTCGCGAGAGGATGAGGTCGGGTCCGAGAAAAGTCCCGGTTTCCGACCTGCCTAGCATCCTTCGACCAACCGCCGCGCGAAATCTACCAGAAGAAGCGCTGGATCCGGTCGAGCACGCGCCCGTTCCTGACGTCCACCAGCAACACATCATTGTAATAGCGGACCCAGCGGTAATAGCCGCCGACCGGGGGCAGGCGATACGCCCACGGGTCCTGCAGCCAGTACCGCGCGGTGTAATAGCGCGCGGGTAAGCGCCAGCCGATGTCGTAATCGCGATACTGCCAGCCGAACGGGTCGATATAGACCGACAGGTGGAAGCGATTGCGATCGCGGTCACGGTGGCGGCGCCAGTCATAACGGCGGTCCCGGCGCCACTCCTGCCGCCATTCGGCACGTTCGATCCGGTCACGACGCACGCCCTCCGCCGCGATCCGGTCGCGCAGATCGCGGGCGGTGACGCTGCCGGACGACACGTCGCGCGAAGGCCGGGCGATCGTGTCGGGCGTCGGAATGGCCGCACCGAACACGGGCGAGCCGGCCGAGGGCGGGACGGTACGCTGCCGGTTGCGGCGTTCGACCCGGTCGCCTTGCCAGCCCGACGCCCGCGCTGCCCGGTCCTGCCGAGCGGTGCCGCGATCGGCGGACGCGGCGCGCTCACGGCGCTGCTCGGCTACGCCCGCCGCGGCAATGTCGCGCACCGGCTCAGGCATGGCCGCCGATTGCTCGGGACGTTCCAGCCGAGGCCGGGCCTGCGGCGCGAAATCGCGATCCACTCGCAGCGGGCGACCGGCACCCGCATCCCGGCGGTCCTCGCGCTCGGCACGGGCGGGACGTTCGGGGCGCTCCGCTTCGATCCGCTCGGCAGGCTCGGCGGGAAGCGGGTCGGCGAGAACCGGGGTGGCGGCGGAAAGCAGCAAGACGGACAGCAGCGGCAAACGCATGTTCGTGACCTTACGAAAGAGTCGATACACACGATCTTCTGCCGTTTCGGCTGAGCGCAAGATTAACGCGGCGGCGTAACGATCTCTGGAGTGGCCGGCAGTGTGGCCTGGGCAGGCCATGGCTGATCGCTGGCCGCCATGGCGCCTACCGCACGCTCGATTGCACGCCTCAGACGAGGTTGCAGTCCGCAGGCACAGCGGGTCGGAAGCGCATCCACCTGCTCCGCCGCCGGACGCGCGCTTTGCTGAAGCAAGGCCGCCGCCGCGCAGACAAACCCCGGTAGGCAGAAACCGCAACCGATGGCATCTTCCGCGACCAGCGCCAGGGTCAGCGGGTGGCCCGTCAGCCCTTCCACCGTGGTCACATCGGCGCCTTCGAGGCTGCCGATGGTCACCGCGCAACTCTGCACCGCGCCGCCATCGACGATCACCGTGCACGCCCCGCACTGCCCGGTTCCGCCGCAGCCTTGCTTGGTTCCGGTGAGATTGGCCGCATCGCGCAGCGCCCATAACAAGGGCGTCGCGGGATCCAGCGCGAACTCCAAAGCCTGACCATTGACCCGCATCCGCGCCATCAGGCCATCTAGCCGCGCGCCGCCGATGCTGCCAAGTCGGCGGCGTGGAAAGAACAAGCATCGATACATCGTGGGGGCGGGTCGGCTCCACCATTCGCGGGGCGGGCGGCGTACCGCTGCTGTTCCTGCACGGCGTCGGCTCGGACCGTACGGCATGGGATAGCCAGGCCGAACGGTTTGCGGCCGAGCGGCAGACGATCGCCATCGACATGCCGGGCTATGGCGACAGCGCGGGCGGAAACGGCGACCCGCGCAGCGATTTCGCCGCCGCCGCGATGGCGGTGCTCGACGCGCTCGGCGCGTCACAGGTCCACATCTGCGGGCTTAGCCTCGGCGGCGCGATTGCGCTCGCCATGCACGCCCGCGCGCCGGAGCGGATCGCGAGCCTCGTACTGGCCGACACCTTCGCCTGCCACCCGGAAGGCCGCGCGATCTACGACCGTTCGCTGGCCGCCGCAGCCGAACTCGGCATGGCGGGCTTGGCGGACAGCCGCGCCGACGCCCTTCTCGCACAGCCCGCTGATCCCACGGTGCGGGAGGCAGTGGTCGAGACCATGAGCCGGATCGACCCCGCTGCCTATGCCCGCGCCGCCGACGCGGTGTGGCTGGCGGATCAGCGCCGCGAAGGA
>JBHWTG010000086.1:0-3269 GCA_043427735.1 Tsuneonella sp.
CCTGTGCTGCCGGGCGCGGGCACCCCGTGGCGCAGGCCCGCCCGGCGCGCATTTGTCGACCGTGCGCTGCTCGGCGTTGTTCCCCCGGCGCTCGCCGCGGCCGCGCTGGCCGCCTCGCCGGTGCCCGCCGCCGCGCTCATACCGCTTGCTCTGCTGCCGCTGGCCGCTCTGCGCCAGGCGTTCCTCTGGCGCCACGCGCGCCATGCGCTCGACGAGCGCCAGATCTACACCCGCCGCGGCTGGCTCGCCCCGCGAGTCCAGGTCGCCAGCCGCGCCAAGCTGCAATCCGCCGAGATCGCGCAAGGGCCGCTGGCCCGGCGCGGGGGCTACGCCACTCTGCACCTCGGGCTGGCCGGCGGGGCCCTTTCGCTGGACGGGCTGCCGCTCGCCGAGGCGCAGACAATCCGTGCCGCGATCCTCGACAGCATCGCCGAGGTCGATTTCTCGCGCTTGCGCTAGCTCCTCAGGTCGCGCGCAGCTCGGCCCACTCGGGGTGGCGGCGAAACTGGGCCTCGACGTAGCTGCATTGCGGCACGATCGTGAAGCCCTGTTCGCGCGCATCGGCGATCAGCGCCTCGACCAGCGCGGCGGCGACCCCGCGGCCGCCGATCTCGGGCGGGACGAGCGTGTGATCGGCCACCCGGGCGGGGCCGAGCGCCTTCCAGGTCAGCCGGCCGACCGCGCTGCTGCCGGGCACCGTCGCGCGGTATTCGCCGCGCGCTTCGCTGCCTTCGTGAGTAATCTCGATGCCGTGCGCGGTCATGCCGGTCTCCTTCCTTGCGCTGAACGCCGCGAGCGCTAGGGGCGTTCCGGCATGACCCGCGCCGCCCAGTTTCTCTCCGACAACGCCGCCGCCGTGCACCCGAAGGTGTGGGACGCGCTGCGCGCCGCCGACGAGGCCCAGCCGCCGTACGACGCCGATGCGCTCTCGCGCGGGCTCGACGAGCGCTTCTCGGCGCTGTTCGGGCGCGAGGCGCACGTGTTGTGGGTCGCCACGGGCACGGCCGCGAACTGCCTCGCCCTCGCCACCTTGTGCGCGCCGCACGGCGGGGTCGTGTGCCACCGCGAGGCGCACATCGAAGCCGACGAGGGGGGCGCGCCGGGGTTCTTCCTCCACGGCGCCAAGCTGCTGCTCGCCGAGGGAGACGGCGCGAAGCTGACCCCGCAGGCGGTGCGCGCGGTGATCGACCCGATCCGCCCCGAGGTCCACTGGGTCCAGCCGCACGCGCTGTCGGTGACGCAGGCGAGCGAATACGGGCGGGTCTATCGCGCCCACGAGATCGCCGCGCTCGCCGCGCTGGCGAGCGAACGCGGGCTCGGCTTCCATGTCGATGGTGCGCGTTTCGCCAACGCGGTCGCGTTCCTCAGCTGCGCGCCGGCGGAGGCGGCGGGGCCGTGCGACGCGCTCTCCTTCGGTTGCATCAAGAACGGCGGCATGAGCGCCGAGGCGATCGTGTTCTTCGACCCCGAGCGCGCCGCGCTCGCCCGCTGGCGGAGAAAGCGCGCGGGCCACCTGCAATCGAAGGGGCGGTTCCTCGCCGCCCAGCTCCACGCGCTGCTTGAGGGCGACTTGTGGCTCGAGAACGCGCGCGCCGCCAACGCCGCGGCGGCCGAGATCGCCGCGGCCTGCGGCGGGCGGCTGCTGCACCCGGTCGAGGCCAACGAGCTGTTCGTGCAGGCAAGCCCGACCGAGTGCGCCGCGCTGCGCGCGCAGGGCTTCGCGTTCTACGACTGGGGCGGCAGCGCGGCGCGCTTCGTCACCGCGTGGAACACGCGCGCCGAGGATGCCGCCGCGCTCGCCCGCGCGATCGCCGCCCTATGAGCGTCGGGCTGTGAGCACAGCAGCCTCCGAACGGGCGCCGCCGCACGCGCTGCTGCGCCCGCGGATCGCGCTGCCGTTCGTGCTCGTTGCGCTGATCTGGGGCTCGACCTGGTACGTCATCACCGGGCAGATCGCGGAAGACGTGCACCCGAGCTGGTCGGTGACCTACCGTTTCGCGCTGGCCGCGCCGGCGATGGTCCTCGTGGCGCTGGCGATGCGCCAGCCGCTGCGGCTGACCCGGGGCGGCCATCTGCTCGCGGGGGCGATCGGCCTCACCCAGTTCTGCGGCAACTTCAACTTCGTCTACCGCGCCGAGGAGCACCTGACGAGCGGCGTGGTGGCGGTGATGTTCGGCATGCTGATGGTGCCAAACGCGCTGTTCGCGATGGCGCTGCTGGGCCAGAAGGTGACCGCGCGGTTCCTCATCGGCAGCCTGGTGGCGATCGGCGGGATCGCGCTGCTGCTGGTGCACGAGGCGCGGGTCGCCCCGCTCGGGGGCAACGTCCCGCTCGGCGTGGCGCTGGCGGTCGGCGGCATCCTGTCGGCCTCGATCGCCAACGTGATCCAGGCGAACGACACCGGCCGCGCGCAACCGATGATCAGCCTGTTGGCGTTCGCCATGCTCTACGGCGCGCTGATCGACGCGGCAGTCGCCTGGGCCACCGCCGGCCCCCCGGTGTTCCCGCGCTCGGGCGCGTTCTGGGCGGGGACCGCATGGCTGGCGTTCGCCGGCTCGGTGATCACTTTCCCGCTCTACTACGGCTTCGTGCGCGAGATCGGGCCTGGCCGCGCAGCCTACAACGCGGTGCTGGTGATCGTGGTGGCGATGCTGATCTCGACGCTGGTCGAAGGCTATCGGTGGTCGGCGCTGGCGGTAGCGGGCGCGGTGCTGGGGACGGCCGGCATGCTGATCGCGCTGCGCGCCCGCCAGGTCTGACAAGCAATTGGCACCTGCCTCCGGCGGCTTTGCCGAGCGCGGCCCATTTCTCCCTCGCTGTTTGAGCGGTCACATCCCAGACTGGAGCAGGCTCGCCAGCCCCTCGCGGTAGGTCGGATAGCGCGGCTGCCAGCCGAGCACCCGTTTCGCCCTGCCGTTGGCCACCCGGCGGTTCTCGGCGTAGAACGCGCGCGCTTGCGGCGAGAGGTTCGCCTCGGCGAGCGATTGCAGCGGCGGCGGTTCGAGCCCGAGCAGCCGGCAGGCGTGCTCGATCACCGCGTTGCCGCTCGCCGGCAGGTCGTCGGCGAGGTTGTAAGTCCCAGGGGGCGCCTCGAGCGCTGCCACGACCCCGCGGGCGATGTCGGCCACCTGCACGCGGCTGAACACCTGGCCCGGCAGGTCGATGCGGTGCGCCGTGCCCGCGCGCACCCGGTCGAGCGCGCTGCGCCCCGGCCCATAGATGCCCGGCAGGCGGAAGACCCGTGCCCCGCGCGCGAGCCAGGCGAGTGA
>JBHWTG010000087.1:0-4364 GCA_043427735.1 Tsuneonella sp.
GTTGTGGCGGCGCGAGCGGCCCGAGCTGATCATGGGGCCGGGTAGCTGGCGCTGGGTCGAGCGCGCCTACGCCTCGATGCGGAAGCTCGCCGCGCCGGGCGTTCTCGAGAGGGTCGCGGTGCCGACGCTGATCCTTGCCGCGGCGCACGACCGGCTGGTCGACTACCGCGCGATCGCGGCGGCCGCGGCGCGGCTGCCCGACGCCGAGCTGGTGACGTTCGGCAGCGAGTCCCGCCACGAGATCCTGCGCGAGGTCGACCCGGTGCGGCTGCACGCGCTCGGCGCGATCGATGCGTTTCTCGAGCGGGTCGCCGGGCGATGAGCAACGGTCGTTCGATCGCGGTGATCGGAGCGGGGATCGCCGGCGCCAGCGTCGCCGCCGAGCTTGCCGCGCACGGCGCCGGCCCGCTGATCGTGCTCGAAGCCGAGGACCGACCGGGCTACCACACCACCGGGCGTTCGGCGGCATTCTGGGAGGAATGCTACGGCGGGCCGGAGGTGGTGCCGCTGACGCTGCCGTCCGGGCAGTGGCTGCGCGCGAACGGCTTCCTCAGCCCGCGCGGGGCGCTTTACGTCGGCGGCCGCGATGACGAGCCCGCGCTCGACGCCTTCATGGAGCGGTTCGCCGGCAGCGGGGTGCACATCGAGCGGCTCGATGCAGCCAAACTGGCCGCGCGGCTCCCCGGGGTGCGGCCGGGCTGGAGCGGCGCGGTGTGGGAGCCGGCCTGCGCCGACATCGACGTGGCCGCGCTGCACCAGCACTATCTCGCCGCCGGACGCCGCGACGGAGTCGAGCTGCGCACCCGCTCGCGGGTAATCGCCGCAGGGTGGGAGGGCGGCCGCTGGCGGCTCGAAACTGCGCGCGGGGAAGCGATCTCGGCCGACGTCGTGGTCAACGCCGCCGGTGCCTGGGCCGACAGCTTTGCCGCGCTGGCCGGTGCTCGCCCGCTCGGCATCCAGCCGCTGCGGCGGACAGTCGCGCAGCTGCGCACCGATCCCCCGCCGCCCGCCGACCTGCCGCTGGTGCTCGACATCGCCGGGCGGTTCTACTTCAAGCCCGAAAGCGGGCGCTTGTGGCTGAGCCCCCACGACGAGGAGCCCTCACCCCCGTGCGACGCGGCCCCCGAGGAGCTGGCGGTGGCTGAGGCGATCGATCGGTTCGAGAGGGTGGTCGACTGGCGCGTGCTCGCGGTCGAGCGCAAGTGGGCGGGCCTCCGAAGCTTCGCGCCCGACCGGCTGCCGGTCTACGGCTATGACCAGGCGGTGAAGGGGTTGTTCTGGTTCGCCGGGCAGGGCGGGTTCGGCATTCAGACAGCGCCCGCGGCCGCGCGGCTGGGCGCGCAACTGCTGCTGGGCCGCCCGCGCGATACGATGACTCAAGGCATCGATGCGGCGACCTATTCGCCGGCTCGTTTCACTGGCTGAGTCCGGCTCAGGTCCTAAGGCCGGCTCTGACGAATCCGCTCCGCTTCGGCGCAGGCGAGCGCATCGACCCGCTCGTTTTCGCGGTGGCCGTCGTGCCCCTTGACCCAGACCCATTCGATCGCGTGCGGGCGGGCCGCGGCGATCAGCTCGTGCCACAGGTCGGCGTTGCGCACCGGCTGCTTGCTGGCGTTCTTCCACCCGTTTTTCTGCCAGCCGTGGACCCACTTGGTGATCCCGTCGAGCACGTACTTGCTGTCGCTGTGCAGCGTGATCGCGCACGGCTCGATCAGCGCCTCGAGCGCCTTGATCGCGGCGGTCAGCTCCATCCGGTTGTTCGTGGTGGCCGCCTCCCCGCCAGACATTTCCTTCTCGTGGCGGCCCATGCGCAGCAACGCCGCCCAGCCGCCGGGCCCCGGATTGCCCTTGCAGGCCCCGTCGGTGAAGATGTCGACTTTCTTCATGATTCGAACGGCTTTTCGCCCGCTTCGGCGTAGAATTGCAAGCGTCGCACGAATGCCATCGGGTCCTTGCGGGTCACCAGCGCGCCAGCGGGAGCGGCGATCCAGTCTTCCGCCCGGCTGGCGACGAACCGCAGGCACGCGCCTTGGGCGAGCACCGGCAGTGCCGCTCGCTCCTCGGCCGTCAGCGCGCGGATGCTCTCGTATCCGGCGACAAGCGCGGTCCCGACCGCCGGGTCGAACCGCTCGCCCGCCAGATCGAAGCTCCACGCCGCGTGGGTGACCGCGAGATCGTACGCCATCGCCTCGTCGCAGGCGAAGTAGAAATCGATCATTCCGGCGACCCGGCTGTCGCGCATGAGGACGTTGTCGGGAAACAGATCGGTATGGCAGACCGCCTGCGGAAGACCGCCAGGCCAGCACGTGGCGAGGCGCGAGGCGAGTTCGGCCGTACGGGGGATGGCGGGGCCAATGGAGGCCAGCGCTTCAGGACCGCAGCGGGCGAGCGCTTCGGCGGTGTGCGCGATGGCCAGCGGATTGGCCCGCCGCCGGTCGAAATCGGCGCTCGCCCGATGAACCTCGGCGAGCGCCGCGCCGACCGCGCGGGCCTGGGCAGGGGTGGGCCGGTCGACCGACACCCCGGGCAGGAACTCGATCAGCGCCACGGCCTTGCCGCCGAGCGTTCGCCAGCCGGCCCCCTCGCGGTCGTGAATCGTGCGCGGCACCGCGCAGCCGTTCGCCGACAGGTGATCGAGCAGGCCGAGGAAGAACGGCAGCTCGGCGGGATCGATGCGCCGCTCGTACATGGTCAGGATGAACCGGCCGCCGGCGCCGCCGCGCCCGGTGGTCTCGATCAGCCAGTTCGAATTGGAGACCCCTTCGGCGATCCCTTTCGCCGACACCAGCTCGCCGACGTCGTAGTGCGCGATCAGCGCGGCGAGGTCCTCGGCGGCGAGGTGGGTATAGACCGCCACGCAGGCGATCAGCCGAGAAGCTGGCGAGGCAGCTTGAAGACCATCTTCTCCTCGGCCGAAACCAGCGTGTGCTCCTCGACCGCGCGCCATTCGGCGAGCCGGGCGACCACCTCGCGCACCAGCGTCTCGGGGGCGGAGGCGCCCGCGGTCAGGCCGATCGTGCCGACTCCATCGAGCCACGCCGGGTCAATGTCCGCCGCGCGCTGGATCAGCCTTGCGTCGGTGCCCATCCGCTCGGCCACCTCGACCAGCCGCAACGAATTGGACGAGTTGGGCGCGCCGATCACCAGCACCAGATCGCTTCCGGGCGCGATCGCCTTGACCGCGGCCTGACGGTTCGAGGTTGCATAGCAGATGTCCTCGGCCTTCGGACCGACGATCTGCGGAAACCGCGCCTGAAGCGCGGCGACGATCTCGCGCGTGTCGTCGACCGACAGGGTAGTCTGGGTGAGGAAGGCGAGCGGCGCCCCGGGCGCGAAATCGAGCGCGGCGACGTCGGCCACCGTTTCCACCAGGGTGATCGAGCCGGCCGGCACCTGGCCCATCGTGCCGATCACTTCGGGGTGTCCGGCATGGCCGACGAACACGATGTGGCGACCCGCCTCGATCTGCCGCTCGGCCTGGCGGTGCACCTTGCTGACCAGCGGGCAGGTCGCATCGACCCACACCATCTCCCGCCGGGTCGCTTCGACCGGGATGGACTTGGGCACGCCGTGCGCGCTGAACACCACCGGCGCCCCGTCGGGCACTTCGTCGAGCTCCTCGACGAATACCGCGCCCTTGGCCCTGAGCGTGTCGACCACATAGCGGTTGTGGACGATCTCGTGGCGGACGTAGACCGGCGCCCCGTAGCGCTCGAGCGCCCGCTCGACGATCTCGATCGCCCGGTCGACGCCGGCGCAGAAGCCCCGGGGCGCGGCGATCAGGATCTGCAGTGGCAGCTTGCCGGCGGCGCCGCGGAGAGCTTGCAAGGGGGCGTTCATCGGCCGCCCCCTAGCGCTTCGCCGCGCGCGCCGCTAGGGCGGCGGCTCATTGCTGCTGCCAACGGGATCGATCCTGCCATGACCAACCGCCTCCGCCTTGCCGCCATGCTGATGATGGGGGCCGCGCTTGCAGGGTGCAAGAGCGATGGCGAGCTGGTGCTCGAGGAGGGGGTCGGGATCACCGCGGTGCGCACTGCGTGCCCGGCGGTCGGAGTGCCCGACTATACCGGCGACATCACGACGTTCCGCGTGCCCGGGGATGTCTCGGCGGCCAACATCGACGTGACCGCGACGATCACCAACTTGCGCTCGACGTGCGACGACGGGGCGCAGCGGATCTACACGGGCGCGACGTTCGACGTGCTCGCTCGCCGGACCGACACGCGCGGCGCGCGCACGGTGACGCTGCCGTACTATTCGGTGGTGCTGCGCGGCGGGAGCCAGGTGACTTCGAAGCGCGTCGTCCAGGTCACGCTGAGCTTCGCCGACGGGCAGGAACGCGCCCAGGCCCGCGCCCAGGCCGG
>JBHWTG010000088.1:0-15460 GCA_043427735.1 Tsuneonella sp.
GGGCGTCGCGGGCGACCGCCGCCGCTTCGGTCGCCCGGGCGCGCCACGGGGCGACCTTCTCGAACCCCTTTTGCGCCTGAAAGTCGGCGAAATCGGCGAACTGGGCCCAGGGCACATCGCGGTAATAGGGGTTGGGCACCAGCACCGCGAAGCCGCTCGCCGCCAGCCGCCGCGCCATCGCCTTCTTGACCTCGCGCAGGCCGGCGATGTCGGGCCACAGGATCACGCCCGGCGCCGGCTTCGCCGGATGGACGAAGAACGCCTCCGCCGTCCCGTCACCCGCGGGGAGCGCGACCATCGCCTCCTCGAGGCCTCCCGTGGCGCTGTCCATCGAGGTGCACGCGGCAAGCCCCGCGAGCGCGCCGGTGGCGGCGAACTGGCGGCGGCTGAGCCCCGGGGCGGCGAAAACCTCGAGATCGGTCGGTTCGCACATGCGCTGCTCCTGTTCGCTCCGCCTTTCCTCCCGCGACCCTAGCAGCCGCTCGCGATGCGTCCAGCCGGCCGGTTGCAAACGGATACCGGTCGCGGCACATTCGCCGGCGGGAGGACGGATGATGCGGGTAGTCTGGACGATTGCCGCCGCGCTCGCGCTGGCGGGGTGCGACATGGCGGCGACGGGCGGCACTGCGGCGGCGGGCGCAATCGACGCCGCGCGGCTGGTGAACGCCGACGCCGACAGCGCCAACTGGATCACCCACGGCCGCACGTATTCCGAGCAGCGCTACTCGCCGCTCGACCAGGTCAACACGCGGACGGTCGCGGGGCTCGGCCTCGCCTGGTTCGCCGACATGGACACCGCCCGAGGGCAGGAAGCCACTCCGCTGGTGATGGACGGCAAGCTCTACCTCACCACCGCGTGGAGCAAGGTCAAAGCGTTCGACGCCGCCACCGGGGCGAAGCTGTGGGAATACGACCCGCAAGTGCCCGGGGAGACCGGGGTCAAGGCGTGCTGCGACGTCGTCAACCGCGGGCTCGCGGCATGGGGCGACAGGCTCTACCTCGGCACGCTCGACGGGCGGCTGGTGGCGCTCGACCGGGCGACCGGGAAGGTGGCGTGGGAGAAGGTCACCGTCGACCAGGCGCAGAGCTACACGATCACCGGCGCGCCGCGAGTGATCGACGGCAAGGTGCTGATCGGCAACGGCGGCGCCGAGTTCGGCGTGCGCGGCTACATCACCGCCTACGACGCCGACGACGGGCGCGAGCTGTGGCGGTTCTACACCGTGCCCGGCAAGCCCGGGGCCGACGATCCGGCACACCTCAAGGCCGCCGCGAAGACCTGGAGCGGCGAGTTCTGGAAGATCGGCGGCGGCGGCACGGTTTGGGATTCGATGGCCTACGACCCCGCGCTCGACCTGCTGTATATCGGGGTCGGCAACGGCTCCCCGTGGAACCGCGCCTATCGCAGCCCCGGCCCCGACGGACGCGGGTCGGGCGACAACCTCTACCTCTCGAGCATCGTCGCGTTGCGCCCCGATACCGGCGAATATGTGTGGCACTACCAGACCACCCCGGGCGAGACCGGGGACTACACCGCCACCCAGCACATCGTCCTCGCCGACCTGGAGATCGGCGGGCGCACCCGGCAGGTGCTGATGCAGGCGCCCAAGAACGGCTATTTCTACGTCATCGACCGGGCGACCGGCGAGTTCATCTCCGCCGCGCCCTATATCCCGCTCAACTGGTCGACCGGGATGAGCCCCGAGGGGCGGCCGATCATGAACCCCGAAACTCAGGTCGACGTGACCGGCAAGCCCGCGCTGGTCATGCCCGGGCCATTGGGCGGCCACAACTGGCACCCGATGGCCTACCATCCGGGCGAGAAGCTGGTTTACATCCCGGCGTTCGAGGCGGCGATGCTCTACGCCCCCGAAGCCGGGTGGAAGCCCGACCCGCGCCGCGGCTTCAATGTCGGGTTCGATCTCGGCGCGGGCGACCTGCCGGCCGATCTCGGCATCCGGCGCCAGGTCGCCGGCACCGTCTCCGGCAAGCTCGTCGCGTGGGACCCGGTGGCGCAAAAGCCGCGCTGGACGGTCAAGCATCCCGGCCCGTGGAACGGCGGGCTGCTGGCGACCGGAGGGGGCCTGGTGTTCCAGGGTACCCAGCAAGGCGAGTTCAACGCCTACGACGCCGCCACCGGCGAGCAGCTGTGGAGTTTCGCCGCGCAGACCGGGGTAGTCGCCCCGCCGGTCACCTACGCCGTCGGCGGCGAGCAGTACGTCGCGGTGCTCGCGGGCTGGGGCGGCGCGTTCGCCATCTCGGCCGATGGCGAGCTGATCCGCGATCTCGCGCCGGTGCAGAACATCAGCCGGCTGCTGGTGTTCAAGCTCGGCGGCGCGGCCAGGCTGCCGGCCAAGCCCGAGCTCGCTGCGCTGCCGCTCGACCCGCCGCCGAGCCGGGCGAGCGCGGCGACGATCGAGACCGGGCGCAAGGCCTACGCGCGCTACTGTGCGGTGTGCCACGCGCCGGGCGCGGTCGGTTCGACCGTGCTGCCCGACCTGCGCCGCTCGGCCACGCTCGCGGACGAGCGCGCGTGGCGGGCGGTGGTCGAGGGCGGCCTGCTGAAGGACAACGGCATGGTGAGCTTCGCCGGTTCCCTCACCCGCGAGCAGATCGGCGCGATCCGCGAATACGTGATCGCCCGCGCCAACGCCGACAAGGCGATCGAGTGGAGCCAATAACCGTTTGGCCAACCCCGCCGGCGTGGTAGGTTGCCCGGCAAAACCGATTCCGAGCCAATGGAGAGCGCGATGCCCGAGACCTATCCCTGCCTGATCGATGGCGAGCTCGTCACCACCGAGCGCACGATGGAGGTGCTCAACCCGGCGAACGAGCAGGTCGCGGGCCTCGTCCCGTCTTGCGGCAAGGACGAGCTCGACCGCGCGGTCGCGGCCGCCCGCCGCGCGTTCACGAGCTGGAGAAAGACCTCGCCCGAGGAGCGGCAGAAGGTCGTCCAGGGGATCGCCGGCGCGATCAAGGACAACGCCGACGAGCTGTTCCGCCTGCTCACCACCGAGCAGGGCAAGCCGCATGCGCAGGCGCAGATGGAGATTTACGGCGCCGCCGGGATGGCCGCCGCGCAGTCGACCCTCACCCTCGAGGAGGTGATCAACCAGGACGACGACCAGCGCCTTTCGCGCACCCGCCGCGTGCCGGTGGGCGTGGTCGGCGGGATCGTCCCGTGGAACTTCCCGGTGATGATGGCGATCCAGAAGATCGTCCCGGCCCTGATCGCCGGCTGCACGATCGTCCTGAAACCCTCGCCGTTCACCCCGCTGACTACGTTGCGTATCGCGCAGCTGATCAAGGACATCGTGCCGGCGGGCACGGTCAACATCATCACCGGCGAGGACAGCCTCGGGCCGCTGATCACCGAGCATCCCGACATCGACAAGATCACCTTCACCGGCTCGACCGCGACCGGCAAGAAGATAATGGAAGGCGCGAGCAAGGACCTCAAGCGCATCACGCTCGAGCTGGGCGGCAATGACGCCTCGATCGTCCTGCCCGATGCCGACGTCAAGAAGGTCGCCGAGCAGCTGTTCTGGTCGAGCTTCTCGAACGCCGGGCAGATCTGCGTCGCGGCCAAGCGGATCTACATCCACGAGGACATCTACGACGAGCTGAGCCAGGCGATTGCCGAGTATGCCCGCCAGGTGAAGGTCGGCGACGGCAGCGAGCAGGGCACCGGGGTCGGCCCGATCCAGAACAAGAAGCAGTTCGACCGGGTGTGCGAGCTGATCCAGGACGCCAGGGATCAGGGCTACAAGTTTCTCGTCGGTGGGGAGGTCGATCCGTCGGGGTCGGGCTACTACGTGCCGATCACGATCCTCGACAACCCGCCCGAGGACGCGCGAATCGTCGCCGAGGAGCAGTTCGGCCCGGTCATGCCGCTGATGAAGTTCTCGACGGTCGATGAGGCGATCGAGCGCGCCAACAACTCTGACTACGGCCTCGCCGGCGCGGTGTGGACCGCCGACCCGGACAAAGGCGTCGAGATCGCCGAGCAACTCGAGACCGGCACGGTGTGGGTCAACGAGTTTCTCCACTTGTCGCCGTTCGCGCCGTTCGGCGGGCACAAGCAGTCGGGCTTCGGCGCAGAGTACGGGCTCGAGGGATTGAAGGAGTTCACCTACCCGCAGGTGATCACGGTCAAGAAGGACGCGTTCGCGTAAGACCCTTCTCCGCTTCCTTTTGCCGCCGGGAGGGGTATCCTTCCGGCGGGGGAGGACTTGAGCCATGGCGGAGCCGAGCGACAACCAGCCCGACATGTTCGGCGCGCTCGTCGGGTGGACGCACCACGACCTCGGCGAGCGGGTGATGATCAAGCTGCAAAGCACGCGCCAGCACCTCGCCGAGGGCGAAGCGCCCGACGAATTCCACTACCTGATGACCAAGAACCAGGCCGCGGTGCTCGGCCAGTATCTCTATTCGCTGTCGGGCCGCCTGCCGGCGCCGGCCAAGAAGCGCCGCTGGTTCAGGTGAGTGGGGCGATGGTGGGACCGCCACCACGCCGGCCGATATCGCGATGGGCCTGGCATGCGCTGGTTTACGGCGGCGCGCTCGCCGCGCTGGCCTTCGCGCTCGAGTGGGCCGACGCGCTCCACACGATGCGGCGCTGGCCCGACTCGCTTTATGGTCTTGCCGTCGCGCTCGCGTTCGCCGGCCTCGGCCTGTGGGCCGGAGGCCGGCTCGCCCCGCGGCAACGGGGTGGCGGGTTCGTCCGCAATCCCTCGCTGGTCCGCACCCTGGGGCTGAGCGCGCGCGAGCTCGAGGTGCTCGACCATCTGGCGCAGGGCGCGCCGAACAAGGTCATCGCGCGCCGACTCGCGATCTCGCCCAACACCGTCAAGACGCACCTCGCCCGGCTGTTCGAAAAGCTCGAAGCGGGCAACCGCACCGAAGCGATCGCCCGCGCCCGCGCGCTCGACCTGCTCCCGTGAACGCTGCCGAACCCCCGGATCACCCGTTTGGGCGATTGCCCGGCTTCGTGCGGCGACTTAGCCTGTGGCCATCGGCATCGCGGCAGGGGGTCTTCCGATGAGGCGCATCATTCCGGTCTACGGGGCGATCGCGGGAGCGATCGTCGCAGCGGCCATGCTCATCCCGATCGGCTTCGGCATCCACAGCGTGGTCGTCGGCTACCTGTCGATGCTCGCCGCGCTGACAATGGTGTTCGTCGGGGTCAAGCGATACCGCGACGAGCATCTCGGCGGAACGATCCGCTTCGCGCCCGCGCTCGGCGTCGGCCTGGCGATCGCCGCGGTCGCCTCGCTGTGCTACGTCGTCGCTTGGGAAATCTACCTCTACGCGACCGACTACGCGTTCATGGCCGAATACGCGGACCGGGTGATCGAAGCCCGGCGCGCGGAGGGCGCCTCGGCCGCCGAGCTGGCGCGCATCCGCGCCGAGTTCGACGCATTCGCCGCGAGCTATCGCAACCCGCTGTTTCGCATGGCGATGACAGCGATGGAAATCGCGCCCGTGGCGCTGCTGGTCTCGCTCGCGTCGGCCGCCCTGTTGCGGCGGGCGGATTTCATGCCGCCGCGGGTCGGCCGGTTCGAACAGGGAGGTGCGTGATGGCCAGAGTTCTCGGGCTCGGCGGGGTGTTCTTCAAGTCGGCCGATCCGGCGGCCACGTGCGAATGGTACGCCCGGGTGCTGGGGATCGCGTTCCACGAATGGGGCGGCGCGGTGTTTCTGCCCGAGGCGGCCGCGGCGCACCCCGGCGCGGGTACGGTGTTCAGCCCGTTCAAGGCCGACACCACCTATTTCGAACCGTCGGAAGAACGGTTCATGATCAACCTGATGGTCGACGATCTGCCCGCGATGCTCGCACGCTGCCGCGAGCACGGGGTCGAGCCGATCGAGGAAATGTTCGGCGAAGCGAACGGCGAGTTCGCGCACGTCATCGACCCCGAAGGCCGCAAGATCGAGCTATGGCAGCCCAAACCGATGGATTAGCCGGCGTCCGCGCAGCCTCCTTCGATAAGTCTCAGGATGAGCCTTCGACAAGCTCAGGATGAGCGGAGTCAGGTGACGGTCTCCAAGTCCCGCTCGGGCTGAGGCTGTCGAAGCACGTCGGCGCTGGCGGCATACCGACGGAAAACGAGCGCGCGCCCGGCAAACCCGGGCGCGCACCTTCTCTCGGCGACTACAGCCCGCCGGGGCCGCACTCGTTCTTCAGGAAGCTCAGCATCTCGGTGTAGAGCTTGTGCTGGTGGTCGTACATCAGCGTGGTGTAGAAGTGGTCCGCCCCGTCGAGCGTGACGAACTTCACGTAGCCGCCGTTGGTGCCCGGCGCGACCGATCCGCTGGCGGGCGCGGCGCCATCCGAGGTCGCCATCGCCGGCGTCAGACCCGGCTGACCCTCGCCTCCCCCCACAGTCACCCGCCCGGCCTTGCCCGCCTTGGTGGCCGCGGCCTGGTAATCCTTGAGATGCCAGTATTCGACCCGCCGGTCGACGCTGCCGTGGATCATCAGCGTCGGCACATTGGTCTTGGCGATGTCCGCGATCGGATTGATCCCGATCATCCCGCGGCGCTGTGCCCACTCGTCGAGCGCCTTGGGCGAATACGGATCGCGCCGCTGGCGATAGGACTTCGCCGGATCGGCCACCGCCGCGCCGGCGATCACGCACTGGTAGAGCTGCGGCGTGCGTTGGCTCGCGACCAGCGCGGCGTAGCCGCCGTACGACCAGCCGAACATCGCCACCCGGTTGGGATCGACCAGGCCCTTCGACACGAGGTGCTTGACCCCGTCGTCCTTGTCATCCTGCATTGCAAGACCGTGCTGGCCGTACGCGCTGTCGAAATGCTTCTGGCCCCAGCCGACCGACATCCGGTACTGCGGCTGCAGCACCATGTAGCCGGCATTGGCGAGCAGCTGGCCCCATTCGTCGTAGGAGATGACCTCGTTAACGTGCGGGCCGCCGTGCGGAAGCACGATCAGCGGGAACGGGCCCTTGCCCCTGGGCTTGGTGACATAGGCGGGGATCATCTGCCCGTCGCGCGCGGGATACTTGATGAACTCGACGTCGGCCAGCTGCTCGGGCTTGATCAGCGGATTCTCGCTCGCGAGCTTGCCGATCTTGCCGTCGACGAACAGCCAGAACGAACCCGGATCGCGCGGCCCGTTGTTGGTCACCAGCATTGTCTTGCCGTCGCGCGAGCGACTGCGGATGTTGACATGGTGCGCGTGCGGGATCGCCTTCTCGAGCAGCTCGTAGAGCGCCTTCTCCTCCGGGTTGAACCAGTGGCGCTCCATCTTGGCGCCGGGGTAGACCGCCGCGGCAAGCGAGTTGTCGCCCGCCCAGGTCATCGAGTTGAGCTTGATGCCCATCACGTCGGCATCGGCCGAGGCGAACAGCTTGCGCCCGAACTGGCCGGTGCGGAAATCGAACTCCCACAGCGCGGCTTTGTCCTCGCCGCGGTTGTCGATCATGTAGCCGATGTTGGGGTTGGCCGGATCGAACCCCGCCAGCCCCTGGAAGCCCCCAAGCACGCGGTATAGGTTTTCGTGCTTGTCGAGATCGTAACGCTGGCCGAATTCCTTCCAGCTGCCGTCGCCCGGGTTGCGGTAGTAAGTGACCGCCTCGTTGGTGACTTCGTCGTAACCCTCCGAATAGCGGGGGTTGCCGTCGATATCGAACACCGCCGTCGGGTTCTTGGTCGTGCCGCGCATGACCAGTTCGCGCGTGCCGGTGGCGAGGTTGACCTTGTAGTACGAGCGCGGGCGGAACGCCGCGAACGGATCGACGCCCATGCCCCCGTCGTTGGGGGTGGAGGTGGCCACGAGGATCTTGTCGGGCTCCTTGGGCAGCAGGCCGACGACGTTGAACTGCCCGGGCAGCTCGGCGAACTTGTTGGTCTTGAGGCTGTACGACCACGACTTGTAGCTGCGCACGTCGCCTTCCTGGCTTTCGACCTTGTTGCGCACGACCTGCCAGGCGCTGCCGAAGATGTAGTCGTCATTCACGAACTGCGCGCCGATCATCTCCATCGGCTTGGCGTTGAGCGTGCGCCACGGCTTGCTGAGATCCTCGGTCTTGAAGATCTCCATGATGTACTCGCCGTCCTTGCTCGGCATGCGCAGCATCAGCAGATGCTTGCCGTCGGGAGACAGGTCCATCGTCGCCACCGTATCGCGCAGCGCCCAGACATCGATCGGCACGCTCGGCATGCCGTTCTGCGCCGAGGTGCCCACGAGCGGCGTGACGGCAAGCGCCACCGCCGCGAGCAGCGGAAATTTCTTCAAACGCATGGTTGCGACTCCCAGTCCCCAGATTCGGATGTGCGGACCTAGCATAATGCCCGTTGTTTTCAATGGCATGAACATTGCATGGCTAGCGGCTGCGGCGCGATCGCGCAAAGGCCCGCAAACGCTGGTCTTTTCAGGCGAAACTATCGCCTTGTCAGCGCCCCCTCGCTCTGCGCCATGAGCTGCGCGACGATCTCGGCAACCGGTTCCTCGGCCTTGACCATGCCGACCGACTGCCCGGCCATCAGGCTGCCGCCCTCGACATCGCCGTCGATCACCGCGCGGCGCAGCGCGCCGGCCCAGTAGTGCTCGATCTGGAGTTGGGCCTCGTCCATCGCGATCCCGTCCTCGTCCAATGCGCGGGCGACCTCGAGCTGCTTGGCGGTGAACGCCTCGGTGCCCTTGTTCTTGAGCGCGCGCACCGGGATCACCGGGAGGCGCGGATCGACCTGGACGCTCGCCACCGCGTCGCGCGCGTTGGCGCGGAAGAACGCCGCCTTGAACGCCGGGTGCGCGATGCTCTCGCTGGCGCAGGCGAAGCGCGTGCCGAGCTGGACCCCCACCGCGCCCATCTCGAGATAGCCGGCGATCGCCTCACCCCGCCCGATCCCGCCGGCGACGAACACCAGGTGCTCGGCGGCGAGCTCGGGCAGGAACTCCTGCGCCAGCACGCTGGTCGAGACCGGGCCGATGTGCCCGCCCGCCTCCATCCCCTCGATCACCAGCGCGTCGCCGCCGCTGCGCAGCAGCTTCCTCGCCAGCGCCAGCGTGGGCGCGAAGACGATCACTTTCGCGCCGAAATCCTTGATCGCCTCGACGCTGCCCTTGGGCGGGATGCCGCCGGCGAGCACCACGTGCCCCACCCGGTGCCGCGCGCACACCGCGATCAGCTCGGCAAGCTGCGGGTGCATCGTGATGAGGTTGACGCCGAACGGCCGCTGCGTGAGCGCGCGGGTGGCGGCGATCTCGGCGTCGAGCAGTTCGGGGGTCATCGCCCCGCAGGCGATCACCCCGAACCCGCCGGCGTTGCTGATCGCGGAGACCAGGTGGCGCTCGGAAACCCAGCTCATCGCCCCGCACAGGATCGCATACTCGCTGCCGAGGAACGCGCGGCCGCGCGCCATCAGCGCGGCGGTCTTGGGGAAGGTTGTCATGCGCGGCGGGTAGGCGGCGAGAGCGCGGGGAGCAAGCGCCAGACGCGTGTCCGGCCCGCAGTCCAGGCGGCATCTAGGAAGGCACCGGGATCAGCCGGGTGAAATCAGGCCGCCTTGAGCAGCCGCTCGACTTCGGCTTCGAACTGAAACACCAGTTGCTCGCCTTCCTCCGGGGCGAGCCACTGCGCCATGATCGGGAACATGGCGATGTGCTTCTTCATCTCCCCCGCCTCGAACGGCACCTCATCGGCTTCGCGCAAGGTGGCGATGAGCGTCAGCATCTGGTCGCGCACGTCGTCGGCGGTCAGGGGCCTGGCACGCGGCGGCGCTGGCCGCTCGGGCTGGGGCACGTCGCCGAACAGGTCGGTGGCCTCGTCCATCGGGCCTGCCTATCATCGGCGCCGGCCATTCCTCCAGCGGGCGCCGCGGCTTTCCACAGAACGCTCCCCCGAAATCGGACCACCGACTCAGGCATAGCGTTCGGAGCTCTCGAGCCCGGTGCGATAGCCGTGCAGCCGGGTTTCGGTGCCGGGCCAGCGCGGAACGATGTTCTTGAGGAACGGATCGGTCAGCATGTCGTCGCGAATGGCGGCAAGGTCGCCGGCGTCGAGCCCCAGCGCGGGCCCGACCAGCGCGTCGATGCGATCGACCACCGCCTCGATCGCCGCCATGTGGTCGGTGCCGCCGTACAGCTCGACGAGCGCTTCGTAGTCTCCGCGCGTCGCGGCGTCGGGCGCGATGGGCAGCGCAAGCAGCGAGTCCCGGTCGACCGTCTTGCCGGCCATCGCGCGCAGGGCAGTGTGGAGCCCGCGCGCGGTATCCTCGTCCGAGATCGTGATCCAGTCGGCCAGGTATTCGGACACATGCAGCCGCCAGCCCAAGTCGCCGTGCAACAGCGAGGGCGCGGGGCCGATCTCGATCTTGTCGGCCCCGCTCTGAAAGCTCTCCGACCATTCGACCGTGCCGCCGCTCTCGCGCACCGCATCGCGGAAGGCGCGCAGCGGCAGCGCAGCGAGGTCGGTCTGCAACTGTTCTTCCGTGCGGAACGCCGCTGCGCAGGCTTCGAGGAATTGCGGACGCAGAGCTTCGAGCGGCTGTGCGACAAGCGCGAGCGCTTCGTTCCAAGGTAGGAGCCGGAGACTGGTGGGCTGTGCCTCGGCCCTCATTAAATTCAAATGGGTGACTCGGGCCGCTAGCGAAAAGAAATACCGGTATATCCGAGAGGTGAAAAGAAGGTCGAAAGGCACGTCGGACAAGTCGGGCCGAGGCGCAAATATTGTTGCTGTGTCAGTGAATGCTGTTGAACGGGGATCAAATTTGACAGTGTTCAAAGCAGTCGCAATTCGGGCGACAGCCCACATCCTATCAGGAAGGATATCCATGAACTCAAAAAGGTACCGGTTACGCGCGCGACTGACATCAACACCCACATCCTGGGGCTGGCCATATAGCTCGCCAGACAAAATATTCTCGGCTTTGAAAACGGTGTGGCCGGGCTGACAGAATTGCTTCTGGCCAGCAAAAACGATGCCACGTGAGATCATCTCGCGCCGGTCCCAACGATCGGGTTCTCGCTGTGGCTGCGTAATTGAAACAGCACCGCGACCGACACCCGAAGATTTATACCAATAGGATTGAAGTGCAGTTGCCAACGAGCCATTTGCGAGCAGCTTCTTAAGGATCGCCTGCCGCCGCTCGGTCAGCCGGGTCATGATGCGTCCGTCGGGCGTGAAGATCGCGGCATAATCCGCAACCGCTGTCTCCGCGTCTCCAATACGGAAGCTCGGCCGCTTTCCGCCTTCGTGAAAATCGACCACGCTCTTGTCCGCCAGCCGGATCGTCACCCGGTCGGGTTCCCATCGCGCCCGATTGCGGTCGGCGAGTGCTGACCAGGCGTCGCGTCGCCCGCTGGCAGCCGCAGCGGCACGGCGCGTGATGAACGGCTGCAATCGCGCCGCGCGAACCTGAAGCCGCCGGACGGGATCAGACGGCAGCTCGGCGTCCGGTTCGAGCAATTCGGCTGGAATCGGCAGTCGCGGGGGGCGCGCTTCGGCGATCAGGATCATCGGCAGGACATCCGCATCGAACACGTTGCGCCAGATCACTTCGAGATCGACGATCTCCAGAATCGTCCAACGTCCGCCCGGCGCGAACAGCTTGCGGATCGCGGCGTTCTCGCGCGTGCCGCACAGCGCGAGCGGGAGCACGAATCCCAGCCTCCCCGCGCCTTCGCCCCACTTGTTCGGCTGGCGGCACCAGTGGTCGAGCGCGCGGTAAAGGAACAGCGCGTAGAGGTTGGCCTCGGGCGAAATGCCCGGCCAGCTCTTGCCGCCGCCGATGAACTCGCGCGGCTCTTCGAAGTAGTGGCGGGTCGCCCCGCTCAGCGCGCCGCCGCGCTCGGGGCGCACGTAGGGCGGGTTGCCGCCGACCCCGGCGTATTCGAACTGGTCGAGCTCCGCCCAGCGGCCGGGCAGCGCCTCGTCCGCTTCGGGTGTGACCACGCTGCTCGCCTTGTCGGCAATGGCGATGTCGGGGAAATCGTCCGCCGCTAGCAACTGCTCGCGGAACGGCAGGATGTGCCACAATAGCTGAATTTGCGCGAGCACTGCGGAAAAGGTGTTGAGATCGTTGCCCGCCAGCTTTTCGAGCGCGTTCACCGCTTCCGCGTATGTTCCGATATTGCGATCGACGTCCTCGCCCGCCGCCTGCTGGTACCGCTCGATCAGGAAGGTCCCGCTGCCGCAGGCGGGGTCGAGGAACCGATCGTCGGCGCCAAGCTCCAGCCGCTCGACGATGTAACGCGCGATCGACGGCGGGGTGAAATACTCACCGAAGCGCTTGCGTTGGTCGCGGTCGAGGAACCGGTCATAGATGCCGGTCAGAATGTCGCCCTTCACGCTCGTGAAATCGTAGCGCGAAAGCTGGTACATCGCCCACTCGATGGCGGCCGAGAGCCGCTCGTCATGCGCGTCGAACACCCAGTCCAGCTCGGTCTCGTCGAAGGCAGCGGCGTAGAGCGCCTGTGCCTTCTCATAGGCCATCTTGAGCAGCCGGGTGTAGCCCTGCTCGAAGATTGTCCGCAGTTGCTGGAACGCGGCGACTCCGCCGTTGCACAGATACTTGTGCGCGCCGAAGAAGCCGTGATCCTCGAAAAAACGGATCAGCAGAATGCGCGCGAGGATCAGGTTCGCCGTTTCGGTCGCGAACATTTCCAGCGCCTGCCGCTCGCCCGCCGCGTTGTCTTTCACGCTGATGCGCGCGCGGAACTGCGGCCAGCCGACGATCGCGAGGCGCGAAATGCTGCCGGATTTGCGCAGCTTGCGATTGAGCTTGGCGACATCAGACCCGTAGCGGCGCTGTTCGCGGCGTGGGTGCGCCTTGATTGTCAGCGAATGGGCATCGAACTCGGATGTCCCATATTCCGCTTCGAACCCGGCCACTGCTTCGGCGACGGCTGCGACATCATCCTGGACGGAACGCAGGGTCTGGAGTGTCGCGTCCTGCAGCGCACGCGTGGTGTCGCGCAAAGCGGCGTAGAAGGTGCGTCGCGCCAGCAAGGCGCGGTTCGCCTGACGCCTGGTCGCTCCGTCGGGCGCAATCAGGCGGTCTGTCGCGATCAGCGAGAGATCGCCGTTGCGGAAGCAACGGAGCCGGTCGGGCACCCCCGCGCGCTCCGCGTGCAGCCCGGCGAACTTGCGTAGGAATTCCTCCTCACCCTCGCCGAGGAAGCTGAATTCGATATCGTTGACCGGCGACTGGTCGCCGCTCATCACGGGGCGGGCGATGAACAGCGTGGGATTGACCATCACGAACCACGCGGTGTTGGGTGTGATGTACTTCGACTTTTCCGCGAATAGCGCTTCGCGGACGTCGTCGTTCGCCAGGTTCGTCCGGCTGTCCTTCGCCTCGACGACGATCCAGTCTATCTCGTGCGGCCGTCCGCTTGCCAGGGTCAACCCGCTCGGCGCCTTGACCGTCAGGTCCGGACGGCCGGCATCGCCCGTAGCATCGGCAAGAACTTGCGACCGTGTGTATCCCAAAAAGTGCACGAACAGCTCGAAGAGGCGCGGATACATGGTCGCTTCCTGACCATTTCGCGTTTCAGAAATCGTGGATGCGAGTTCCGCAAAATCGGCACCCGCTCCTCGTGGCCGTCGAGCCAATGTCTTCCCCCTCGCGTCCGGATTAGCCGGTGTCTGCCGCCCGTTCTAGCGCCCGCGAGTCCCCCCGCAAGAAACCATTTTCCTACAAGGCGTCCGGTGCGCTAGCCTCGCGTCGGCTCTTTCATACCGTCGATTCCGCCCAGCGCGCTCCGCCCGCGCCGGAGCCGTTTTTCGAGTGAACTTTGGGCGAACTTTCGCGCCCACGCACTGGCCGGCCGCGTGTTTCGCCGGGCGGCCGGCGCCTGTGTTTTTGGTGTATACTTCGTGTAACCTTTCGCCGCCCGGGCGGCGGCCGCTAGCCTTCGTCGCGGGCATCCAGCCCGTAGGCGGTGTGCAGCACGCGCACGGCGAGCTCGGTCTCGTCCTCGTCGATCATCACGGAGACCTTGATCTCGCTGGTCGAGATCGCCTGAATGTTGATCCCGCGCTCGGCGAGGCTCTTGAACATCGTCGCGGCGACGCCCGCGTGGCTCTTCATGCCCACGCCGACCACGCTGATCTTGGCGATCTTGCTGTCGGTGATGATGCGGTTGAAGCCGATCTCGTCGCGCTTGTCCTCGAGCAGCGCCTGCGCCCGCGCGAGGTCGGCCATCGGCACGGTGAAGGTCACGTCGGTCTCGCCCTTGTCGCGGCCGACGTTCTGGATGATCATGTCGACGTTGATGTGCGCGGCGGCGAGCGGCTCGAAGATGTGCGCCACCGCGCCCGGCCGGTCGGGCACCCGGGTGAGGATCACCTTGGCCTCGTTCTTGTCGTGCGCGATGCCGGTTACCAGCTGGCGTTCCATTTCGCCTCTCTCCAGGATTGCGTCCATCTCCTCCTCGGAGACGATCATCGTGCCGGGCAGCGCGTCGGCCGGGACCGCGTCGTCGCCGATGAAGCTCGAGAGGACCTGCACCCGCACGCCCTCCTTCATGGCGAGGCCGACCGAGCGGGTCTGCAGCACCTTGGCCCCGACGCTCGCGAGCTCGAGCATCTCCTCGTAGGTCACCGCCTTGAGCTTCCTCGCCTTGGCGACGATCCGCGGATCGGTGGTGTAGACCCCGTCGACGTCGGTGTAGATGTCGCACCGGTCGGCCCCGATCGCCGCCGCCACCGCCACCGCCGAGGTGTCGCTGCCCCCGCGCCCGAGCGTGGTCACCCGCCCGTCGTGGCCGACGCCCTGGAAGCCGGGGATCACCGCGATCTCGCCCGCCGCCATGCCGGCGACGAGCGCGTCGCTGTCGATGCTCTCGATCCGCGCCTTGGCGTGCGCCTCGATCGTGCGCACGGGGAGCTGCCAGCCGAGCCAGCTGCGCGCCCGGCACCCGACCGCCTGGAGCGTGAGCGCGAGCAGGCCCGCGGTGACCTGCTCGCCCGAGGCGACCACCACGTCGTATTCGGCCGGATCGTGGAGCGCATTGGCCTCGCGGCAGAAGTTCACCAGCCGGTCGGTTTCGCCGGCCATCGCGCTCACCACCACGGCGACCTCGTTACCCCCGGCGGCCTGCTTGCGCACGATGTTCGCCACGCGGCGGATGCGCTCGGTCCCGGCCATCGAGGTGCCGCCGAATTTCATCACGATCCGGGCCAAATCGCCTGCGCTCCGTGGTGGATGACTGGTGGCCGCGCTGTTAGGGGTGCGCCATGAGCGATGCAACAACCGCCGGCGATACCAATTCTTCGCCTGGGCCAACCATCCGGCCCGAGGAAGCCGCCCACTTCGGCCGGCTGGCGGCCGACTGGTGGGATCCGAAAGGCTCCTCAGCAATGCTCCACCGGCTGAACCCGGTGCGGCTGGCGTTCATCCGCGAGGCGATCGACCGGCACTGGGGCGGCGATCCGGCGAGCGTGCGCCCGCTCGCCGGCCGGACCGCGCTCGACGTCGGCTGCGGCGCGGACATA
>JBHWTG010000089.1:0-12593 GCA_043427735.1 Tsuneonella sp.
GCGTGCATTCTCGAGGCGCTCTACGGCCCCCGGCGCGCGCAACAGGAAGCCGCGCTGAGCTTCGCCGGCATGGAGGCGGTGTTCGCCGAGCACGGGATGAGCGACCCGGAGACTGCGCTGCACTTGCCTGACAGTGTCGCCGGGCCCGAGGCGGGGCACACCGGGATCATCTACGACAAGGGCGCGGTGTTCCTGCGAACCGTCGAGCACATCGTCGGCCGCGCGCGGTTCGACGCCTGGCTGCGCCAGTGGTTCGACAACCACGCTTTCGAGCCGGCGACCAGCGCGATGATCCTCGCCGACATGAAGGCGAACCTGGTCGGGGGCGATGCGGCGCTGGCCGAGCGGCTGATGCTCGACCAGTGGATCTATCAGCCGGGCCTGCCGGCCAACGTCGTCCGGCCCGATCCCGCGGCGTTCGCCGAGGTCGATGCCGCGGCTGCGGCCTATGGCCGGGTCGGGGCGTTGCCCGCCGAGTGGGCGGGCTGGACCGCGGCCGAGCGCCAGCGGTTCCTCGCCAAGCTCCCCCGCGAGCGCACCGCGGCCGAGCTCGCCGCGCTCGACCGCGCGCTCGGCCTGTCGACCACCGGGAACAACGAGGTGCTGTTCCTGTGGTTCGATCTGGCGCTCGCCAACCGCTACCAGCCGGCGGTGAGCCAGGCCGAGGAGTTCCTCGCGCGGGTCGGCCGGCGCAAGTTCGTCGCGCCGCTGTTCGAGACGCTGATGGGCGAGGGCGAGTGGGGCCAGGCGCTGGCGCGGCGGATCTACGCGCGGACCCGCCCGAGCTATCACGCGGTGACGCGCGGGACGGTCGACAAGCTGGTGCTACGGTAAGAGCCCCTCCCCGACGGGGAGGGGAGATGAAAGTCCTTGCCCCCGCGCAGTCAATCCGCACATCAGGCGTCGAGATGCTGCGCCAGTACGAGCTTGTGGAGCGGGTCAAGGAGTATGACCCGGACGCCGACGAGGCGCTGCTCAATCGCGCCTATGTCTACACCGTGCAGAAACACGGCACGCAGAAGCGCGCGAGCGGCGATCCCTATTTCAGCCACCCGGTCGAAGTCGCCGGGCTGATGACCGACCTCAAGCTCGACCAGGAAACGATCGTCACCGCGCTGCTCCACGACACGGTGGAGGACACCCTGGCGACGATCGAGGAGGTCGAGGCGCTGTTCGGTGAGGACGTCGCGCGGCTGGTCGACGGGGTCACCAAGCTGTCCAAGATCGAGGCGATGCCCGAGAACGAGCGCGCGGCCGAGAACCTGCGCAAGTTCCTGCTGGCGATGAGCGAGGACATCCGCGTGCTGCTGGTCAAGCTCGGCGACCGGTTGCACAACATGCGCACGCTGCACTTCATCAAGAGCCCCGAGAAGCGCCAGCGCATCGCCCGCGAGACGATGGATATCTACGCCCCGCTCGCCGAGCGGGTGGGGATGTACGAATACATGCGCGAGATGCAGATGCTCGCGTTCGAGCAACTCGAGCCCGAAGCCTACGCGACGATCACCGGCCGGCTGGCCCAGATCCGGAGCGCGGAAGGCGGCCAGGTCGACGCGATCGCGCTCAAGATCAAGCAGGCGCTGGCCGAGGCCGGATTGAAGGTCGAGGTGTCGGGGCGCGAGAAGCACCCCTATTCGATCTGGCGCAAGATGGCCGAGCGGCACGTCAGCTTCGAGCAGGTGACCGACATCATGGCGTTCCGGGTGATCGCCCAGAGCGATGCCGACTGCTACCGCGCGCTGGGGGTGCTGCACACCACCTGGCAATGCATCCCCGGCCGCTTCAAGGACTACATCTCGACCCCCAAGACCAACGGCTACCGGTCATTGCACACCGCGCTGATCTACGAGAATTCGATGCGGGTGGAGGTGCAGATCCGCACCGACGCGATGCACCGGACGAACGAGTTCGGCCTCGCCGCGCACTGGGCCTACAAGCAGGGCGACCGGCCCGACGGGCAGGTCGGCTGGCTGCGCGACCTGATCGAGATCGTCGATGCCAGCCACGACGCCGAGGAGCTGCTCGAGCACACGCGGATGGCGATCTACCAAGATCGCATCTTCGCCTTCACCCCGAAGGGCGCGCTGTTCCAGCTGCCCAAGGGCGCGACCGCGGTCGACTTCGCGTTCGCCGTGCACACCGATCTCGGCGCGCAGACGGTGGGCGCGAAGATCAACGGGCGGCACATGCCGCTGCGCACCATGCTCAACAACGGCGACGTGGTCGAGATCATCAAGGGCAAGAACGCCGCGCCGCAGCTCTCGTGGCTGAGCTTCGTCACCACCGGCAAGGCGCGCGCCGCGATCCGCCGCGCGGTGCGCCTCAAGGAGCGCGAGGAAGTCGCCGCGCTCGGGCGCAAGCTGTTCGACGAGATCGCCGCGCGGCTGCCGGCCAGGATCGGCAAGAAGGCGGTGCGCGAGGCGGTCAAGCGGCTCGAGCTCGAGGACGAGGACGAGCTGATGTACCAGGTCGGCGCGAACAAGCTCGGCGACCACGCGCTGATGGAGGCGCTGGTGCCCGGCAGCACCACCGCGCTCGACGGCGCGCCCGAGGTTCCGCGGAAGGACAAGTCGATCTCGATCCGCGGGCTCACCCCCGGGGTCGGCTTCCATCTCGCCGAATGCTGCCACCCGGTCCCCGGCGACCGCATCGTCGGCCTCAGGAAACCCGACGCGCCGGTGGAGGTACACACGATCGACTGCCTCGAGCTGGCGAGCGGGATCGACGCCGACTGGATCGACCTCAACTGGGGCAAGCGCAGCCACGGCGCGGTCGGGCGATTGCGGGTGATCCTTTACGACCGGCCGGGCACGCTGGCGGAAATGGCCGGCATCTTCGCGCAGAACCACGCCAACGTGGTGACGCTGGCGCAAGTGCAGAAGGATCATCCGTTCTCGACTTACGAGGCGGAGCTCGACGTGGCCGACGTCGCGCACCTCACCCGCATCTTGAGCGCGCTGCGCGCGAGCGACGCGATCGCCCAGGCCGAGCGGCTGTGAGCGAGCGCGCGGCCACCGGGCGGATCGTCGGGCTCGACCACGTCCAGCTGGCGATGCCGGCCGGCGGGGAGGCGGAAGCGCGGGCGTTTTATCGCGGAGTGCTCGGGATGGAGGAGCGGGCGAAGCCGCCGCATCTCGCCGCGCGCGGCGGGTGCTGGTTTGCTGCCCGGGGAGTGGAGCTGCACTTGGGGGTCGAGGAGCCGTTCCGCCCCGCGGCCAAGGCGCACCCGGCGCTGCTGGTCGCCGACCTGGCCGACATGCGCGCGCATCTGGGGCGGCACGGAGTGGCGTTTACCGAGGGCAAACCGCTCGAAGGCTACCGCCGCGGCGACATCGCCGATCCGTTCGGCAATCGGATCGAGCTGATGCAGCGGTTGTGACGTCCGGCCAGCGGAGCTCTGGTCGATTCACGCGAAGACGCGAAGGCGCGAAGGGTCGGGGCCGTGGCATCGCGCCGGTTGGTTCGCGCCGAGACTCCAAGACACCAAGAGGGCGCGCCCGGGGCGCCGGTGGTCGCCCCCGCGTAGCTTGCTGCGAGCCGCACCGCCGATGGAAGATGCTCGCTGCGCGAGATGACCGCGCTCTTGGCCGCCTGGTGTGCGCGAAAACCTTCGCCTCAATTTGCCGCTCGCGCACAACCCCTTCGCGGCCTTCGCGCCCTTCTCGTCTTCGCGTGAACAAAAAACGCCGCGCACGCGCCCGCCGTCCGAGCCGTCGAAGCGGGTGGACAAGGGTGGGTCCTATCCCGCCACCCGCCGCACCGGGACGGGGATATTGCACACGTCGGCCCCGCCCGCGGGCACGATGAAGAACGGATCGCGCCGGTTGGCGCGGGCATCGGCGTAACGGGCGAAGGTCTCGCCCTCGGTCGAGAGATACTCGAACGCGGGCAGGTTCTGCACCTCGCTCCCCAGCCGGATCCCGGTGATCGGGGTGCGTTCCTCGGCCGTCTTGTAGAACCCCAGCGCCTCGGTGCCGCGCGGGAGGGTGGAGAGGTGCTCGATTCCCTCGATCACCCGGCCGACCACGGCGATGTTGCGGTCGAGATGCCGCGGCGCGTGGCCGATCACCGCGTAGAGCTCGGCGCCAGAGCCCGCATCGGGCGGCATCCCGCGTCCCACGCCGACAGTGCCGTAGCAATGGACGGGCCAGAACAAGTTCTCATTCTCACTCCCCCAGGTGCCAGCGATGGGCCATCCGAGAACGTGCGATGAAATACCCGCATAGCGGTCGCCAAGAGCAGGCAATTCGGGCACCGGCGGCGGAACGGGCACGCCCGCTTTCAACGCTTCGACATAACCAGGCGGAAGGGTGATTTCGGCGCTCGCCGCCTTCATCGCATTCCGGACCATCATTGCGCCCAAGGTGTACTGGATACGCGGTCGGCCGCGTGGATCGTCGCGCAGCAGCAACTGGTTTGTCGTATAGTGGTCACTGGTGGTGGCCAGCAATCCGGGCGGCAACGCCTTCGCCTCTGCCGCATCCTCCCCGTCGGGATCGCCCCACTGGACCACGTAGTTGTCCTGCGCGCGCACGATGGCCAGGCCGTCCCACCAGCGCGCCCTGGCGAGCGTGCGGATGTTGGCGGTCCACGCCTCGCTGAACGGGGCCGGGATCAGTTGGATCACCACGCGGCGCGGTTTTCCATCCCGGTCCGGAGCGAGGTCCATCACCAGCAGGTCGTCGGGTGCGATCGCCACCCACTCGCTCGCCGGCGCCGCGGCGACGATCTCGCCGGGCGAGAGCGCGGCCGGCTTGTCCTGCGCGAGGACGGGCGCGGCGAGCAGCGCGGCAGCGAGCAAGAGCTTGATCTTCATCGCGGGTGTTGTGCCACGCCTTGGAACGAGCACAAGACTGCTGTTGTGCTTAACCGCTGCGGCACCGGCGCCGTAGACCTGGCAAGGTTCTCGCGCAAAGACACAAAGAGGGCATCGCAGACGGCCACCAATCGCTCTAAAACAGGGCTGGAGATTGCGAAGCCGGCTTCGCCGGGGGCGTGACATCTTTGTGTCTTGGCGTCTTTGTGCGAACCAAGAATCGCTGCCTTCGCGGCGCGCGCAAATCGCGGTTCACTCCGCCGCATCCTCCAGCGCGTGCATGTCCGCGTCGCTCAGCCCGAAGTGGTGGCCGATCTCGTGGATCACGACGTGCGCGATCAGGTGCTCGAGGTCTTCGCCCTCGGCGATCCACTCGTCGAGGATCGCGCCGCGGAATAGCCGCACGCGGTTGGGCATCTGACCCGACTGCTCGATCGACTGATCGGTCAGCGCGATGCCTTCGAACAGCCCGGTGAGCTCGAACGGATCGTCGATCCCCATCTCGGCGAGCGTCTCCTCGTCGGCGAATTCCTCGATGCTTAGCACGACATCGCCGATCCGCGCGGCGAACTCGGCCGGCAGCCGCGCGAGCGCGCCGCGCGCGATCGCCTCGAACTCGGCGGGGGAGGGCGGCGGGCCGAAGGTGCGGGTCATTTTTTCCGCGCTACCGCGTCGCTACTCGAGCGCAAGAGTTCTGCGCTACCGCTTCGCTACTTGAGCGCAAGAGTTCTACGCTACCGCTTTGCTACTGGAGCGCAGCGGAGACGGCGCCGTAGGCGCCAACGCGCTCGCCTTGCGCCGGCAGGCGCACCCCGCTAGGGGCCGCGCCTTCCAGTGCATGCGGAGCGGTGGCCGAGTGGTCGAAGGCGCTCGCCTGGAAAGTGAGTATACGCCACAAGCGTATCGAGGGTTCGAATCCCTCCCGCTCCGCCACCAATTCTCCGGTATCCACCGCGGCAACCAGCCGACTTGCGCCTCGCCGCTAGGCGGCGGGGCAGTAGCGGGCGAGGTAGTCCGCGTGGGCGGGCATGCGGTCGACCACGAAGCGGACCGAGCGTTCGATCTCGTCGAGCTCCTTGCGCAGCTCGGCGGCCGGGATGCGGTCGGCCATCGGGTTGTGACCGTCCATGGCGATGCCTTGCCCCATCATCACCGCCGCCCAGCTGGTCTCGGTGAACAGCTCGTCCTCCTCGCGGAAGATCTGGCCGTTGAGGCGGAACAGCTCGACCTTCTCCGCCAGCGTGTCGGGCACGTCCATCGTGCGCACATGGTTCCAGAACGGCGAATCGTCGCGCGCGGTGGCGTTGTAGTGGAGCACGAGGAAGTCGCGGATGCGGGTGTATTCCCTCGTGGTCAGCCGGTTGAAGGCATCCTCCTGCGCCTGCGTGATGCCGCGCAGCGACAGCAGCGCGATGAGCTTGTTCACCCCGGTGTTGATGAGGTGGATCGAGGTCGATTCGAGCGGCTCCATGAAACCCGCGGCAAGGCCGAGCGCCACCACGTTGCGGTTCCAGAACTTCTTGCGCCGGCCGGTCACGAAGCGGAGGAAATTGGGCTCGGCCTGCGGCGCGCCGGCGAGATTGCCGAGCAGCACGGCGAGCGCCTCGTCGTCGCCGAGAAATTCGCTGCAATAGACGTGGCCGTTACCGTTGCGGTGCTGCAGCGGCACGCACCACTGCCAGCCCGCCGCGTGCGCGGTGGCGCGGGTGAAGGGGGCGGGCGGGGAGCCGTCTTCGCGCAGGCACGGCAGCGCCACCGCGCGGTCGCACGGCAGCAGGTGCCGCCAGTCCTCGTAGCCGGTCTTCAGCGCCTGTTCGATCAGCAGCCCGCGAAAGCCCGAGCAATCGATGAACAGGTCGCCGGCGATCACCGCGCCGTCCTGCATGGTGATCGATTCGACGAAGCCGCTTTCGCCGTCGAGCGTCGCGTCGCCCACCCGCCCTTCGCGCCGGACCACGCCGCGCGCCTCGGCGAATCCGCGCAAATACCTGGCGTAGCGCGAGGCATCGATGTGGTAGGCGTAGTTGACCGGCGGCAGGTCGTCGCGGCGGTAATCCTCGGTGCGGGCGAACTTGCCGAAATAGGCGGCCATCGTTTCGAGGTTGAACGCCTGGATCGGCCGCCGGTCGGCCTGCTGGCGCGCGCGGTGCCAGACCTGGTGAAAGCCGACCCCGCCGATCGGATAGCCGTAGGCGCCGAACGGATGAATGTAGCTGTCGCCCTGCCGGCCCCAGTTGGCGAACTGGATGCCGAGCTTGAAGGTCGCGCCGGTGGCGGCCATCATCTCGCGCTCGTCGATCCCGAGCAGCTGGTTGAACTCGACGAAGGGGGGGATCGTCGCCTCGCCCACGCCGACCGTGCCAATCTCCTCCGATTCGACGAGCGTGATCGCCAGCGGATTGCCTTCGAGCAGGCGGGAGAGCGCCGCGGCGGCCATCCATCCGGCGGTGCCGCCCCCGACGATGACGATATGCTCGATCGCTTTCACGGCGCTGACCTCTCCTTGGCGGCCCACCCTGCCAGCAGGCGGGCACAAGACCAAATGTGAACGTTCATTATTGGCTTGTGAACGTTCACGCAATGCAGTATGCAGGGTGCGAGAACGGGGCGCGAGTCCCGCCGCGAGTTATACTCTGGGAGGACCGCTTGATTCGTCGCCACCGCACCCGCACGTCCAGCAGCCGTCTCGTCGCCCTGTCGAGCGCGTCGGGCCTCGCCCTCGTCGCCTGTACCGCGCAACCGGTCTGGGCGCAGGATACCGCGGCGCAGCCGACCGCTGCCCCCGCGGATACCGATGAGACCGAGGAAGACGAGAACCAGATCGTCGTCTCCGGCTTCCGCGCCGCGCTCGAAAGCGCGCAGTCGCGCAAGGAAGACGCCGATACCGTCGTCGACGTGATCACCGCCGAGGACATCGGCGCGTTGCCCGACCGCTCGGTCGCCGAAGCGCTGCAGCGCGTGCCGGGGGTCAACATCGGCCGGTTCGAGAAGACCAGCGATCCCGACCGCTTCTCGGTCGAAGGCACCGGGGTGATCGTGCGCGGCCTCCCGTTCGTGCGGTCCGAGCTCAACGGCCGCGACATCTTCTCCGCCACCGGCGGGCGCGAGCTGTCGTTCAACGACGTCTCGCCCGAGCTGCTCGGGCGCGTCGAGGTGTTCAAGAACGTCACCGCCGACATGATCGACGGCGGCATCTCGGGCACGGTCAACCTCGTCACCCGCAAGCCGATCGACAAGCCGGGGCTGCACCTCGCGGGCACGATCGAGGCCAACTACGGGGACCTCGCCAAGGAGTGGACCCCGGGATTCTCGATCCTCGGCTCGACCACGTTCGAGACCGAAGGCGGGACGATCGGCTTCCAGCTCGGCTACACCGATTCGAAGCTGATCTCGCGCACCGACGCCTCGCAGCTGACCGACCCCTGCTATCGGGCGAAGGCCCTCGACGGGCGGTGCTTGCGGGTGCTTCCGGTCAACGATCAGGGTTTCACCGGCGCACCCAACTTCACCGAGGCGAACTTCCCACCCCCCGACACCGTCGTCGCCCCCAAGGGCGCGGGGGTCCGCACCACCGATCTCGAGCGCGATCGCCGGGCGTGGTCGGCGGTGCTCCAGTACGAGGATCCCACGGGCAACTTCCTGGCGACGTTCGAGTGGCTGAAGTCCGACACGCAGTTCTTCACCGACGAGTACGCGATCCTCGCGCAGGTCAACGACGACGCGCTGTTCCCGGTGCCGCGCGCCGGCAGCACCTGGCAGTTCGACGCCAACAACATCTTCCAGAGCGGGGTGCTCACCCAGCGCCCGGGCGATGCCTACGCGAACCCGTTCGGGCGCGGCGGCATTCCGATGGAAACGCTGCGCTTCCAGCGCGACACCGAAGGCACCACCGAGGACTACGCGTTCGACATCAAGTGGCAGCTGACCGACCGGCTGCGGCTGAATTTCGAAGCGCAGCGGATCAAGTCCGACCTCAGCCGCGATTCGATCATCGGCGCGATGAATTCGTGGGCCGACGTGGCGATCAACGCCAGCGGCAAGACGCCGCAGGTCGAATTCCTCGCCCCGCAAGGCGCGCCCTCGGATTACTTCACCAGCGGCCGCAACACCTACTACTGGTTCCTGCTCGACAGCCTCGAGCAGAACGAGGGCGAGCTCGATTCGCTGCGGTTCGACGCCGAGTACGACGTCAGCGACACCGGGTTCATCCGCAGCGCGCGGTTCGGCGCCCGCTGGGCGGATCGCGACCGCACGACCCGCAACACCAACTTCAGCACCTGGGGCAACCTGTCCGCCCCCTGGGCGGGCCGCGCCGGGTGCGCGCCGTGGAATGCCGGGCCGAACTGCCCGTTCGTGCCCGGGCGCTTCTACACCGGCCTGCCGGGCCAGGAGTTCGCCATCGCCGGCGGCGCGTTCGTCGACGAGTTCCCCGGGTTCTCGCAAGTCCGCAGCCCGTTCGGGGATAACTTCCAGCGCGGCAACGCGCCCACTCCGATCCCGGGCGGCGCGGCGTTCTACTTCGGGGGCGACGATTTCCTCGGCGAGTATCTTGCCGGCATTTCGAAAGAGCAGGCGCAGCAGCTCAACGCGTTCTCGCAGACCCCGAACCCGTTCTTCGGAGTGCAGGGCCGCTCGTTCACCCAGCTCGACGGCAGCACGGTCGCGTGCGACCCGTTCTGCCCGCCCGAAATCTCGAGCGTCGGCGAGATCACCAAGGCCGCCTACGGCCGGGTCGACTTCGGCAGCGAGTTCGGCGGCGGCATCAAGCTCGACGGCAACATCGGCCTGCGCTACGTCGAGACCAAGGTCCAGACCAGCGGGCTGATCGGGTTCCCGAACGGCTTCTTCTTCGACAATGGCCCGGCGGGCAACAAGGACGGCCAGGTCCAGGTCGCGGAGATCGTCGGCCAGTGCAATCAGACCCCGCCGGGGCAGACATTGCCGGGGTACTGCAGCCTTTCGCCGGCGCGCCAGCAGGAATTCGCCGCCGCCTTCACCGGCGAGTTCCTGATCGACGACCGCGACATCGTGTTCGACCACTGGCTGCCGAGCTTCAATGCCAAGCTCGACTTCGGCGGCGGATTCGTGGCGCGCGCCGCCGTGTCGAAGGGGATCTCGCGCCCCGATCTGCAGCTCTTCACCGCGGGCGGTGCGATCGGCGACAACACCAACGACCTGCGGCAGGAAGGCACGCTCGCGACCGGCCCGCTGTTCCAGCTGTTCACCGGCAACCGCAACGTGCGCCCGGTCGAATCGTGGAACTACGATCTCTCGCTCGAGTGGTATTTCGCCCGGGTCGGCTCGCTCACCGCGGCGTTCTTCCTCAAGGACATCGAGGGGATCGTCAACGGCGGGGTCGATCTGGTGTCGTTCACCAGCCCCGGCGGCACCACCATCCCGGTCGAGGTCAACGGACCGGTCAACTCGAGCGGCGGTACGCTCAAGGGGGTCGAGCTCGCCTACCAGCACGCGTGGGATTTCCTGCCCGGCCTGCTCAGCGGCTTCGGCACCCAGCTGACCTACACCTACGTAGATGGCGGTGATTTCAGCAACACGCAGGTTGGCGGATCGCGGCGCAGCACGTTCGCGGCGCTGCAGCCGCTCGCCGGAATCTCCAAGCACACGGTCAACGCCGTGCTGTTCTACGAGAAGGGGCCGTTCGCGGCGCGCGCCGCCTATAACTGGCGCTCCGACTTCCTGATCACCCCGCGCGACGACATCTTCCCGTTCTCGCCGATCTGGCAGGAGGCGGGCGGCCAACTCGACGCATCCGTGTTCTATTCGGTCACCGACAACATCAAGCTCGGCGTGCAGGGCGTGAACCTGCTCGACGAGGTCACGCGGACCACCCAGGTGATCGACTTCGCCGGCAACCGGGTGACCCGCTCGGCGTTCCGCAACGATCGCCGCTATACGTTCCTCGCGCGCTTCGACTTCTAGAGGCGCTGGCTCCCGATCCGCGCGCGTGGCATCGCCGCACGCGCGCGGACCCGGGCGGAGAACCTGTATGCTTCGCACGACAGTTGCCACCGGGGCCGCGCTCGCGCTCGCGGCCGCTCTTGCCGGATGCGCCAGCGCGCCCGAGCGCCCGAAGAAGAGCATCGCCACGGTTCCGTTCCCCGCCACCGGCGCGGTGCGCGAACCGGCGCGCGAAAGCGGCTGGCAGCTCGTCTGGTCCGACGAGTTCGGCGGCGCCGCGATCGATCGCGCGAAGTGGGACTTCGACGTCGACTGCTGGGGCGGGGGCAACAACGAGCGCCAGTGCTACACCGACCGGCCCGCCAATGCGGCGGTCGAGAGCGGCAGGCTGGTGATCACCGCGCGCAAGGAAGCGTTTACCGGTCCCGCGTTGCCGCCGCACATGCGTGCGCAGGCGCCCGATCCGGCGGCGACGGCGAGCAAACCGTTCACCTCGGCCCGGCTGGTCACCCGCGGCAAGGCGGCGTGGCGTTACGGCCGGATCGAGGTGCGCGCGAAGCTCCCCGCGGGCCAGGGGACCTGGCCGGCGGTGTGGATGCTGCCCGAAGAGCAGGCTTATGGCCCGTGGGCGGCCTCGGGCGAGATCGACATCCTCGAGGCGGTCAACCTCGGTGTGCCGTGCGCGGCATGTCCGGGCGGGCGCGAGAACACCATTCTCGGCACCCTGCACTTCGGGGGACGCTGGCCCGACAACGCGCTCGCCAGCACCGAGACTCACGTGCCCGACATCCTCGACGGCTTCCACACTTTCGGCATCGTCTGGGCGCCGGGGCGCATCGACTGGAGTTACGACGGGCGGGTGTTTGCCACCAAGCGGAGCAGCGACTGGTGGACCGATGCCTCCGACACGCCGGGCGCCCCGTTCGACCGGCCGTTCCACTTGATCCTCAATCTCGCGGTCGGCGGGGGTCTCGCCGAAGAGCGCGGACTCAAGGGGGTCGACGAGAGCGGTTACCCCAAGCGGCTGGAAGTCGACTGGGTGCGGGTCTGGCAATGCGCGCCCGAGGGGGCTAGCGAGCGGTCCTGCACAGAGGGCAGCTGAACCGATGCCGAGAAGGCGCCAGGCCGTCACCATAAAGCATGTCGCCGCCGACGCGGGTGTCTCGCTCCAGACGGTCAGCCGCGTCATCAACAACGAGGCGAACGTCCGCGGCGAGATGCGCGAGCGGGTGCAGGCGTCGATCGACAAGCTCGGCTACATCCCCTCGATCGCCGCGCAGCGGATGAGCGGCTCGCGCTCGTATCTGATCCTCGCCCTCAACGACCGCGACCGCACGATCGAGGCGTGGCGCGCGCGGCAGGGTTCCGACTGGGTCGACCAGATGCTGCTCGGCGGCATGCTCAAGTGCGCCGAGCACGGCTACCGGATGGTGATCGAGCTGGTCGACACGCACAACGATCATGTCGAGCGCGAGCTCAACGCCGCGCTCGCCGCGCTGCAGCCCGACGGGGTGATCCTCACCCCGCCGCATTCGGACAATCCGCTGATCACCGGCCTGCTCGAGCAGCAGCGGGTTCCCTACGCGCGGATCGGCTCGCTCGGCGAGAGCGGCGGGATCCCGTTGATCATGGGAGACGAGGACGCGGCGCGCGAGGCCACGCAGCGGTTGGTCGAGCTCGGCCACCGGCGGATCGCGTTCGTCGCCGGCTCTGGCGAATACCGGCTGAGCGAATGGCGCGAGCAGGGCTGGCGGGCGGCGATGGCCGCGGCGGCGCTGCCGACCGAGGGCCTGCTGGCGCGGGGCGATTTCGGCTACGCGTCGGGCCTCGCAGCGGCGCGCGAGCTGCTCGCGCGCAC
>JBHWTG010000090.1:0-4002 GCA_043427735.1 Tsuneonella sp.
ACCTCGCCGGGGTCGAGCTGCACTGGCCTGGCGACACCCGTGCCCCGGCATGGGTCTATCCATGGTTCGCCGCCGCGCGGGCGGTCTTCGGCTGGAGTGCGATCGTGGCTCTGATCGGCTTCGCCGACCGCTTCTTGGACCGCGAGCACCGCTGGCGGCCGATGCTGACCGAGGCGGTGTTCCCGTTCTACATCGTGCACCAGACGATCATCGTGGTCTTCGGGTGGTATCTGCTCCGGTTCGCGCTCCCGCCCGCGGCCGAGTTCGCGCTCCTGTTCGCGGCCACGGTCGCGGGATGCTGGGCGTTTTACCTGGTCGGCCGCGAAGCGGCCTGGCTGCGACCGTTGATAGGCCTGCGCATGGCGACCCCGGGAGCATCGGATAGGACTCGACAACCGCTGCGAAGCCAGTAGCTATCGGTTCGCCGAGGGGCCGGCCCACGAGGGGGTTCAATATCCGGGTCGCCCGACTCCAGAGCCATGCCGGCGGCGCACCCCGCGTCGGCCGCGCTTTGGGGAGATGACGGATGAACAGACTGGGACTGGTGGCGCTGTGCGCCGCCGCGGCGGCTTTTGCCGTGCCGGCAGCCGCGCAGGAGAAAGATCCGTGGCCGTTCGAGGGCGGCGAGTACATGGAGGTCACCGGGATCGACATCGATGACGGATCGGAGCTCAAGTACGCGCAGTGGCTCGCCGGCGAGTGGCGCAGCAACGAGGACTTTTTCGTCCAGCAGGGGTGGAACACCCGCTACGAGATCCTCACCAACGTGCACCCGCGCAAGGGCGAGCCCGACATCTACCTGGTGCGCTACTTCCCGGCGTTCGTCGACAACGCCGAAGGCGAGCGCCGGCGCCAGATCATGGCCAACCGCTACAAGCGCACCGAGGCCAAGCTGATGGAGGAATCGGCCGGGCGCGCGCAAGCTATCGCACGGTCGGCAGCACGACCCTGCTGCGCCGGATGGAATGGAAGAAGTAGGCTGAAGAGGCAAGGCGGACGAGTTCAGCCGATGCTGAACTTGTCCGCCTTGCGCTTGCCGAAGCGCATTCCGCCCTCGAGCCGGGCGCGCAGCTGCGCATAGTACGCCTCGAGGAACGCGCGCTCGTCGCCCGCCCCGGGGTTCCAGCCGATCTTGCGGCAGATCGCCTCGTGGACCGAGGCGAGCGCTTCGGGCCGCGCGTGGCGCAGCACGCGCTCGAGCGTCTGCAGCTCGAGCTCGCCGTACACGGCGAGATCCGCATCGGAGAAGCGATAGGTCGCTCCGGTCACCGCGCTGGCCCCATGCGCCCCGCCTTCGGCCGACAATGCCGCGGCGAGCCGGGCCCGCGGGGCCTCGACCACCCAGGTCCCGGCGACGACATCGCCGGCGCGCAGGCCGTCGCGATTGAACATCGGGAACAGCGCGAACGTGAGGAACCACAGCATGCCGGCGAGCCCCGCCGAGCCGGCCTCGCCGCTGGGCGCGACGAGGAGGAACACCAGCGGCATGAACAGCTCGATGTCGCGCAGCAGGTTGCGCGCGATCACCGCCTCGGCGGTCAGCCGCCCGCCGCCGCCCGTGCCATCGTCGCGCGCGGCGACGCGGATGCGCGCGATCCGCTTGCCCGGGGTGGCTCCGCGCGGGCCGAGCTCGAAGGCGAGGAAATAGCCGTTCCAGGCGAGAAACCAGAACAGCAGCCAGACCACGCCGAGAAACTCGTATGCCGCGCTCCCGCCGGCATTCCCCGCGCCGAGCCCGCCGGCGACGAACAGCAGTAGCAGCGTGACCGCGATGGTCGATGTAAGCAGGATCAGATAGTCGAGGATGAGCGCGCCAAGGCGCGCGCTGCGCGTGGCGACGGTAAGCGGCAGCGCGATCCCTTCGGGCGTAACCAGCGTGCGCCGCCGCTTGACGTCGTACGCGATCGCCGCGCCGCTCATTCAGGCACCGCGCGCCGCGGGCGGTAGGCGAAGAAATACGCGAGCCAGCCCGCCAGCATCGTCCCGCCGATCAGCAGCCGCTGGGAGGTCTCGCCGACGAGCTGGCGCGGGAATGCCTCGAGCAGCGCGGCGACGACCATCATCAGCACCACCCCGACCATCACGGTGGCCGCGCGGCGACCGGCGGCAGCGGTCGCGGCGAGGATCGCCCGGTCGCCGGGAAACGCCATCGCCCGCCCGACGTGGAGGCCCGCCGCGCCGGCGAGCAGGATCGCGAGCAGCTCGGTGGTTCCGTGGACCGACAGCCAGGCGGCGAAATCGAGCGTGAGGCTTTGGATCGAGAATAGCCACAGCATCGCGCCCAGCGTCGCCATCTCCTTCAGCAGCAGCATCAGCGTGGGAATGCCGAACGCGAAGCCCAGCGCAAAGGCAAGGATCGCGACCCCGGCGTTGTTCTGGAACAGAAACGCGGCAAAGCCCGAGAGGCCGGCCGCGCCGTCTCCGGCACCGAGCGTCTTGAGCAGCTCGGCCCGGCTCGCGCCCGGCACGCGGGTGTCGGCGAACTGGCCGGGCACCAGGCTCCAGTACCAGTCCTGATCCTGCGCCACCAGCAGCCAGCCGGCGATCACGCCCGCAGCCATCACAGCGAAGGAGATCAGCACATCGAGCCAGATCGCCCGCACCGCTGCGCTCCAGCCCCCGCCGAGGAAGCCCGCGAACCACCGCGCGAACCCCTGCCGCGGGCCATAGACCTGGAACCAGGCGCGCTGCACCAGCGCCTCGAGATAGCCGATCGTGGCCGCGTCGAGCGAGGTCTCGCGAGCGACCGCGAGGCTCGAGGCGGCGGTGCGGTAGAGCGCGGGGAGCGCGAGCACGTCCTCGTCCGAGAGCTTGCGCAGGTGGCCTTTCTCCATCGCCGCGACGATCGCTTCCAATCGCGCCCAGTCACCCTCGCGCGCGAGGCGGAAACGGTCGGAGCGCAGGACGGCGGCTTCGATGGCGGCCGGGCCCGATTGAAAGCCGCTCACCCGATCCCTCCCTTGCGCTTGACCTCGAGATAGCGGTCGATCAGGCGGTAGCCAATCGCCTGCCACGGCGCCTCGAGCACGTCGATGCCGAGCTGGCGCAGCCGCTGGAGCACCACCGCGCGCTGACGGGCGAGCGTGTCGGCTGCGACCGCGGTGGCTAGCGCGTCGAGGCTGGCGGGCTCGGCTGCCTGGAGCGCGCCGAGCTCGCTATCCTCGAAGGCCACGAACAGCACGAGGTGCCGGTCGATTAGCCGGCCGAGGCTCTCGACCATCAGCTCGGCGCTGGTCGGGTCGGTGAAATCCGAGAACAGCACGATCAGGCTGCGCCGCTGGAGCCGCGTTGCCAGCGTCGCCAGCGCGAGCGTGAAGTTGGGCTCCTGCGCATGATAGTCGAGCCCGGCGGCCGCCGCCTGCAGCCGGTGGAACGCGCGCGCCTCGCCGTAGAACGGGGTGATCACCTCGGGCCGCCGGGCGAAGCCGAACAGGCTCACCCGGTCGCCGCCTTTGATCGCCACCCACGCCGCGGTGAGCGCGGCCGACACCGCTCGGTCGATTCGCGGCAGGCCGTCGATCGGCTCGCACATCGCCTGTCCGCAATCGAACGCGAAGACGATCTGGTTGTTGCGCTCGGCCTCGTTCTCGCGCGCGAGCAGGCGGGTGTGGCGCGCGCTGGTCTTCCAGTCGATCCGCCGCCGGTCCATTCCGGGCTGATATTCGGAGAGCGCTTCGAATTGGGTGCCCTCGCCGCGGATGCGCCGCGCGACAATCCCGAAGGCGGCGTCGCGCAAGTGGTGCTGGAGCGCCGGGTTGCGCACCGGCGAAAGGTCCGGCCACACGCGCACCGTCTGGTCGAGCGGGTGCGACACCTGCCGCGCGCCGAGCCCGAGCGGGCCGGTCCAGTGCAGCCAGATACGGGCGAGCGGGGCGGTTCCGCGGCGGCCGGGGGTGAGGGGTACCTCGCCCTGCCAGGCCCCAGCGGTGGACGCGAGCGGCACGGCGATCCGGCCCGCAGCGTCGAGCCGCGGATCGAGCGCGATGCGCGCTGCGACACACG
>JBHWTG010000091.1:0-6676 GCA_043427735.1 Tsuneonella sp.
GTGCGCGCCGCGATCGAGGCGATCGGGCGCGGCGACATGGGCGCCATGGCGCAGATCCTGCGCGCCGGGCACGCATCGCTGCGTGACGACTTCGAGGTGAGCCACCCGCGCGTCGACACTCTGGTGGAGGACTTGCAGGGACTGGTCGGCGCCAGCGGCGGCGCACGAATGACGGGGGCCGGGTTCGGCGGATCGGTGGTCGTCGTCGCCGAGCCTGCGGCCGCGAGGCGGGTTGTCGAGGCCTTCGCCGGCGCGGCGACCGTGGTCTACGGGTCCGCGAGCGAGTAGGCTTCGAGGCGGAGCGAGACCGCCCAGGTTTCGCCGGGCATCAACACCCGCATTCCATCGGATGCGGCGCGCGAGTGGAACGCTTCGGGCAGATGGCTCACCGGCTCGACGCAGAACGCGTCCTCTCCCGGCGGGACATAGACGTGGGTGAACGGCAGGTCGTCGCTGGGCGCGAGTGCAATGCCAAGGCCACGCTCGGGCCACTCGACCGTGAGGACGCCCTCCCTTGCGGCGTACGTCGTATCGACCGTTCGGGCGCCGATGTCGGCTCCCTGCCACCAGTCGGCGGGCGCGCCGCTGCGCAGCAGCGTCCCGTCGCGCTGCCGTTCTGCCGCATGCAGCCCGCGATAGATGGTGCGCCCGATGCGCGGGAAATAGGGGTGGAAACCGAGCCCGACGGGCATCGGCGTGTCGTCGAGATTGGTCGCCGTCAGCCGCAGCACCGCGCCGGCCTCGCCAAGCTCGAATTCCTGTGCTGCGAGAAAACGCCACGGCCATTCGCCGCGATCGTGCTGCCAGATCAGCCGCGCGTGACCGCCCTCGACCTGCTCGACCCTCCAGCGCGAAAGCCAGCCGAAGCCGTGCAGCACCGGCTCGTCCCGCGCGGCCGGGTGGTTGGGTGAGAGCGCGATCGCTTGCCCCTGGAACGTGAAAGCGCTGCCGGCGATCCGGTTGCAGAACGGCACCAGCGGAAAGCCGGCGCTCTCCAGCACCCCGCCGCCCCGCTGCGGCCGCAGCAAGTCGTGCCCGCGCCATTGCAGGCTGCGCAGCGAGCCGCCCTGCTCAGGGTCGAGCACCGCCCGATATGGGCCCCCTTCGATCTCGATCATCGGCGGCAGCCTAACGGCTCGGGGAGCGAGGCGGTAGAGGTCGCGCAAACAGTGGCGCTGTCCGGCGGGTGCGCGTATCGCACCACGGATGAACCTGCGCCACATCGAGGTTTTCCACGCGGTCTACGTAAACGGTTCGGTCAGCGCCGCGGCGCGCATGCTCAACGTCTCGCAGCCTTCGGTATCCAAGGTTCTGCGCCACGCGGAATCGCTGCTGGGCTTCCCGCTGTTTCACCGGACCGCCGGCCGGCTGGTGCCGACCGACGACGCGCACACGCTGTTCTCGGAGGTGGCGGAGATTCAGGACCGGGTCCATGCGCTGCGCGAAGCGAGCCGCAACCTGAAGCGCGGCGGCGGCTCGCTGCTGCGCATCTCGGCGCTCCCTTCGATCGCGCTCGATGTGCTACCCGCCGCGGTCGCGCAGTTCATGCGCAAGCACGCCGACACCCGGTTCGACCTGCAGACGGTCCATCATGCGGACCTGCTGCGCAAGCTCTACGAGCGCGAGGCCGATCTGGCGGTCGCCTACGAAGTGCCGCCGGGCGCGCCGCTGGGTCGCCACTGGCTTGGCGCGGGGGAGCTCGTGGTGCTTTACCGCGAAGCCGACATGCCCGCCGCCCCGCCGCGCATCGCGCTGGAGGAGCTCGTCGGCCGCCCGCTGGTGAGCCTGGCGGCGAGCGGGCCGATCGGGCTGCTGTTCAGCGCCGAAGTCCAGCGGCTCGGGATCGAGCTCGACGAGGTGGCGTCGGCGCGCACGTTTCACATCGCCACCGCGCTGGTGCGGATGGGAGTGGGGATGACCGTGGTCGACAACCTCACCGCGCGCGCCTCGCTCGGCCCGGGCCTGGCGATGCGGCCGCTGAAGTCGCGCCTGACGTTCGACATCCACGCGATGTACCTGCAGGATCGGCCCCCTCCGGCGCTCGGGACGGCCTTCCTCAAGACGCTGGCCAAGACCATCGACACGCTGTCGCAGCCGGCATAACCCCCCGTTATGCCGGGCGGCGCGGTTAATCGCTCGTCTTGGCCGCGGGGCGCGGTTAGCGTCGGCTGCGTGATCGACGCCCCGTTTCTCCTCTATCTGGGCAGCAGCACCGATCCTGTCGGGATCAAGACCTCGCGCGGGCTCGCCGAGTTCCGCCGTGCCGATTGCGTGGGCGAATTCCGGCACGACGATTGCCCGCTCACGCTCGGCCTGCCGCGGATGACGATCGCCGAAGGCGCCGCCGCCGGCGCGCGCACGCTGGTGCTCGGCGTGGCCAATTCCGGCGGGACGATGGACCCGCAACTGATCGAAGACTCGCGTGCAGCGCTGGACGCGGGGCTTCACGTCGCCTCGGGACTGCACCATCGCCTGCGCGACGTGCCCGAGCTCGTTGCGCTCGCGGACCTCCGGGGGCTGCGGCTGATCGACGTGCGCGATCCGCCCCCGAACCTTCCTGTCGGCACCGGCCGCCCGCGCGCCGGGCGGCGTGTGCTGACCGTCGGGACCGACTGCTCTGTCGGCAAGATGTACGCGTCGCTGGCGTTGGTCGAGGGCTTGCGCGCCCGGGGCGAGATCGCCGACTTCCGCGCCACCGGCCAGACCGGGATTCTGATCGCCGGCGAGGGCATGCCGCTCGACGCGGTGGTCGCGGATTTCATCTCCGGCGCGGTCGAGGTGCTGGCCCCCGCTCGCACTGACGAGGGGTGGGACGTGATCGAGGGGCAGGGCTCGCTGTTTCACCCGTCGTTCGCCGGGGTTTCGACCGGGCTGCTGCACGGCGCCCAGCCCGAAGCGCTGGTGCTGTGCCACGACCCCGCGCGACCGGCGATGCGCGGTTTGCCCGAGCGCAGGCTGCCGGGGCTGGCCGAGTGCCTCGCCGCCAATCTCCAGGTCGCCCGGCTGACCAGCCCCGCGGTGCGCGCCGCGGGCGCGTGCCTCAACACCTCGAGCATGGCCGACGACGAGGCGCGCGCGCTGTGCGCGCAGACCGGGCATCTGCTCGGCCTGCCCTGCACCGATCCGCACCGCTTCGGAGTGGAGGCGATAATCGACCGGCTGCTATGGCCCGAACACTCCGCGCGCGTCACGAGCGCTTCGCGCTAAGCCGCCCCTTCCGCATCTCGCGCGGGGTCAAGACCGCCGCGGATGTGGTGACGGTGGAGGTGGCGGACGGGGGCGTGCTCGGGCGGGGCGAAGGCGTGCCCTATCCGCGTTATGGCGAGAGCATCGAGGGGTCGCTCGCGCAGATCGAAGCCGCGCGCGGCGCGATCGAGGCGGGAGCGGGCCGTGCGGAGCTGCTCGGCCTGCTCGCGCCGGGAGTGGCACGAAACGCGCTCGACGCGGCGTTGTGGGACCTCGAAGCCAAGTTGGCAGGACGCTCCGTCGCGGCGCTGCTCGGCGCCCCGGTGCCGGGACCGGTCGCGACTGCCCTCACGGTGGTGATCGACACGTCCGAGGCGATGGCGCGCGAAGCGGGGAGGATCGCCGGCGCCCCGCTGATCAAGGTCAAGGTCGACGCGAACGATCCGGTCGCGGCGGTCCGCGCGGTGCGCGCCGCCGCGCCGGCGGCGGCGCTGATCGTCGATCCCAACGAAAGCTGGGACGAGTCGCTGGTGCGCGCGGCGATGCCGGTGCTCGCCGAGTGCCGGGTGGACGTGCTCGAGCAGCCGTGCCCCGCCGAAGCCGATGCGTGGCTGGCCGGCTACGCGCCGCCGGTGCCGATCTGCGCCGACGAATCGGTGCATACCGAGGCCGAGCTCGAGGCGGTCGCGGCGCGCTACGACGCGGTCAACATCAAGCTCGACAAGACCGGCGGATTGACCGCCGCGCTCGCGCTCGCCGCTGCGGCGCGGGCGCGCGGCCTCAGGCTGATGAGCGGGTGCATGGTGTGCTCCTCGCTCGGGATTGCCCCGGCACTGCACATCGCCCGAATGGCCGACTGGGCCGACCTTGACGGGCCCCTGTGGCTTGCCGAGGATCGCGCCGGAGGGGTGTGCGCCGAGGACGGCGTGATGCATCCGCCCGAGGAGGGCTTCTGGGGATGATCGCGCGGATCGCGGCCGGATTGCTTGGCGTGCTGCTGGCATCGTGCGCGACCCCGTCGGTGGTTCCCGCGAAGGCCGACCTGCTGATCCGCGGCGGCACTGTCTATCCGGGCGGCGGCGAGCCGTTCACCGGCGATGTTGCGATCCGCGGCGATCGGGTGATCGCGGTCGGGCCGCGGCTCGCGGTCGATGCGGCGCGGACGATCGAGGCGCAGGGCCTGATCGTCGCCCCCGGTTTCATCGATCCGCACACCCACATGACCGAGTGGCTGACCGCGCACGACGCCCGGCGGCGGCTGGTCGAGCCGTTCCTGCTCCAGGGCGTTACCACCGCGTTCGTCGGCAACGACGGCGGGGGGCCGATCGAGGTCGGCAAGCTGCTGGCCAGCGTAAAGGACCGGCCGGTCGGCGTGAACTACGCCGTGTTCACCGGGTTCGGCACGATCCGGGAGGCGGTGATCGGGGAAGCGCGGCGGGCCCCGACCGCGGACGAGCTCGCGCGCCAGCGAGCGTTGGTGCACAGCGCGATGTGCGAGGGCGCGCTGGGGCTGTCGACAGGACTGTTCTACGCGCCGCAGAGCTTCTCCGAAACGTCCGAGGTGGTCGCCCTGGCGCAAGTCGCCGCCGAACTCGGCGGGGTGTACGACACCCATTTGCGCGACGAGGCGAATTACACGATAGGGCTCTCCGAGGCTGTCGATGAAGCGCTTCTTGTCGCGCGGAATTCGCGTGTTCCGGTGCATATTTCACACATCAAGGCGCTCGGCGTGGACGTTCATGGAATGGCCCCGGCGATCATCGCCCGGATCGAGGCAGCGCGCGCCGCCGGGCTCGACATCACCGCCAGCCAGTATCCGTGGGAGGCAAGCGGGACGAGCCTGGTGTCGGCGCTTATCCCGCTGTGGGCGCAGGACGGCGGGCGGGCGGCGATGCTGGCGCGGCTGGCCGACCCGGCGCTGGCCAGCCGGCTGCGCGACGAGATCGCCGAGAACCTCCGCCGCCGGGGCGGGGCGGGGAGCCTGCTGATCGCCGAAGGGCGCTGGCGCGGACGCCGGCTCGACACGCTCGCCGGTGAGCTTGGAGCCGATCCGGTCGCCGCCGCGATCGCCGCGATCCGCGAGGCCGACGCGCGCACGATCAGCTTCAACATGGCCGAGAGCGACATCGCCGCGTTCATGCGCCGGCCGTGGACCATGACCGGCAGCGACGCCTCGGCCGGTCACCCGCGCAGCTACGGCAGCTTTGCCCGCAAGTACGCGGTTTACGTAAAGCAGCGGCAGCTGCTCTCGCTGCGCGAGTTCATCGACCGCAGCTCTACCCTGACCGCCGGCTGGTTCGGCCTCGTCGATCGCGGCCGGTTGCGCCCGGGGGCTTTTGCGGACGTGGTGGTGTTCGATCCCGCGAGCTACGCGGCGCGGGCGACGTACGAGGAGCCCGAGCTCACCGCCACCGGCGTCCGCGCGGTCGTGGTCAACGGACGGATCGCGGCGGAGAACGGCGCGCTGACCGGCGCCGCGGCCGGCCGCGGGCTCGCCAACACCCCGCCGCCCGGCAAGTGTCAGTAGAAGCGCACCTCGCTCACCTCGAGTAGCGCGGTGCCGAGCGGCTCCCCGCGGAGCTGGATGCGCAGCGCGCGCAGCTGGGCGAGATCGAGCCGCGCGCCCGAATCGCGGCTGGCGAACGCCGCGAACGGCAGGCGGATGCGCCCCGGTTTGTCGCCGGCCGCGAACGGCGCCGCGAACCAGTCCCGGCCCTCGATCCCGTAGCTTTCGAGCACCAGGCGATAGGCGCCGCTGCCCCGGGCGGCGATCTCGACCCCGGTGAACCTGCTGGCGTCGGCGACGAGGATCGAGCCGCGGGTGAGCGGCAGCACCCAGTGCACGAACGGCTGCGGCGATGCGCCGAGTTGCGCGGCGAGGAAGGTCGGCCCGTCCGGGCCTTCGCGGTGCGCGACCAGCCGCGAATGGTCGATCCCCGGATCGGTGCCGGCGACCGGCAGCGTGCCGAGATCGGTGCGCCCGTCTGCGCGCGGGACGGTCAGCACCGGCCCGGGCATCGGTATCGCCGGGAGCGGGGTTGCGCCGGGCCGGTCGCGCAGCGCGCGCAAGTCCGCCAGCGGCGCCTCGCGCCCGGCGACCCACACGCGCTTGGTGTTCCACAGGTCGTCGATCCGCCGGTCCGGCTGCCCGTCGATCAATACGAGGTCGGCGCGCATGCCGGGCCGGATCGTGCCGTGGGTATCGTCCTGCCCGATGATCGCCGCGCTCGTCCGCGTCGCCGCGACCAGCGCTTCCGCGGGCGTGAAACCGAGCCGGGTGAGCCAGATCGTCTCGCGGATCGCGCTCGAGCCGTGATACGTGCCGCCGATCCCGGCATCGGTGCCGACGCCGATCGCGATGCCGGCCTTCTTCAGGCGTCGCATGTTGTCCTGCAGCACCGCCCAGCGCCGCGCGTTGTAGGGCGCGATCGCGTCGTCCCCTCCGGCGGCACCTCCTGCCTCGCGCGCGCGCTCGCCCGAATTGAAGATG
>JBHWTG010000092.1:0-4421 GCA_043427735.1 Tsuneonella sp.
ATGTGTTGCAGCGCGCGGGGTTCGCGCGCCAGGTGGCCGACGGATGGACGCTGCGCCTGCGCTACGGCGCGCTCGACACGCTGGTCGCCGACTTGCGCGCGCAAGGGCTGACGAGCGCGCTGGCCGACGCCGCGCCGCCGCTGACGCGCGCCGGTCTGGAGCGGGCGCGGGCCGCGTTCCTGGCGGGCGCCGACCCCCACGGCAGGGTGGTCGAGACGCTGGAGATGCTGACGCTGACCGGCTGGCACGGCTAGCCGCGCAGCGCCGCCTGCGCCGCCGCCAGCCGGGCGATCGGCACGCGGTAGGGGCTCGCCGAAACGTAATCGAGGCCGATCTCCTCGCAGAACGCGATGCTCGCGGGATCGCCGCCGTGCTCGCCGCAGATGCCGAGCTTGAGGTCGGGCCGCGCTGCCCGCCCGCGCTCGGCGGCGAGGCGCACGAGCTGGCCGACGCCTTCGATATCAAGGCTGACGAACGGATCGCGCGCGAAGATGCCCTGGCCCACGTAGTCGGCCAGGAAGCGCCCCGCGTCGTCCCTCGACACGCCGAGAGTTGTCTGCGTCAAGTCATTGGTGCCGAACGAGAAGAAGCGCGCTTCCTCGGCGATCTCGGCCGCCATCAGCGCGGCGCGCGGCAGCTCGATCATCGTGCCGACGAGATAATCGACCCGGCAGCCTTGTTCGGCGAACACGGCCTCGGCGGTGCGGTCGATCAGCCCCTTGAGCAGTTCAAGCTCGCGCTTCGACGCGACCAGCGGGATCATCACCTCGGGCACGGGTGCCTCCCCTTCGGCGGCGACGGCGCACACCGCCTCGAAGATCGCGCGGGCCTGCATCTCGTAGATCTCGGGGTAGGTGATGCCGAGCCGGCAGCCGCGGTGGCCGAGCATCGGGTTGAATTCGTGGAGCTCGCCGGCGCGGCGCTTCAGGTGATCGACGCCGTAGCCGGTCGCCTCGGCGAGCTCGGCGAACTCGGCGTCGGCGTGCGGCAGGAACTCGTGGAGCGGCGGGTCGAGCAGGCGGATGGTGCACGGGCGCCCGGCCATCACGCCGAAGATCTCGGCAAAGTCGTCCCGCTGCTCGGGCAGCAGCAGCGCGAGCGCCTTGCGCCGCCCGCGCTCGTCTTCGGCGAGGATCATCTGGCGCACCGCGCTGATCCGGCGCGCATCGAAGAACATGTGCTCGGTGCGGCACAGGCCGATGCCCTCGGCGCCGAAGCCGATCGCCATCCGGCAGTCGGCGGGGGTTTCGGCGTTGGTGCGCACCTTCATCCGGCGGTGGCGGTCGGCCCACTCCATCAGGATGCCGAAGTCGCCGGCGAGCTCGGGCTCGATCGTGGCGACCTCGCCGGCCATCACCTGCCCGGTCGAGCCGTCGAGCGTGAGCACGTCGCCTTCCGCCAGCTCGCGCCCCGCGATCCGCAGCGTGCGCGCCTTGAGGTCGATCGACACCGCGCTCGCGCCCGAGACGCAGCAGCGCCCCATTCCCCGCGCCACGACGGCGGCGTGCGAGGTCATGCCGCCGCGCGCAGTGAGGATTCCCTGCGCCGCGTGCATCCCGTGGATGTCCTCCGGCGAAGTCTCGACCCGGACGAGGATCACTTTCTCGCCGCGCCCGGCCCAGCTTTCGGCGGTATCGGCATCGAGCACGATCCGGCCGCTGGCCGCGCCGGGCGAGGCCGGCAGGCCGGTAGTGAGCACGTCGCGCGGCGCCTCGGGATCGAGCGTCGGGTGGAGGAGCTGGTCCAGTGCCATCGGATCGACCCGCAGGATCGCGGTCTTCTCGTCGATCAGGCCCTCGCCCGCCATGTCGACCGCGATCTTGAGCGCGGCCCTGGCGGTGCGCTTGCCTCTGCGCGTCTGCAGCATCCACAGCTTGCCCTGCTGCACGGTGAACTCGATGTCCTGCATGTCGCGGTAATGCCGCTCGAGCAGGTCGAACACCCGCGCGAGCTCGGCGTACGCCTCGGGCATCGCCTCCTCCATCGAGAGCGGCTTCGCCCCCGCCGCCTCGCGCGCCGCGCGGGTGAGATACTGCGGCGTGCGGATGCCGGCGACCACGTCCTCGCCCTGCGCGTTGACCAGCCATTCGCCGTAATAGACGCGCTCGCCGGTCGCGGGATCGCGCGTGAAGGCGACGCCGGTGGCGCTGGTGTCGCCCATGTTGCCGAACACCATCGCCTGGACGGTGACTGCGGTGCCCCAGTCGCCGGGAATGTCGTTGAGGCGCCGATAGACCTTTGCCCGGTCGCTGTCCCAGCTGTCGAACACCGCCGCGACGGCCCCGTAGAGCTGCTCCCACGGATCGTCCGGGAACTCCCGCCCCGCCTCCTCGCGGACGATCTGCCGGTACTGCACGGTGAGGGCCTCGAGCGCCTCGACCGGCAGCGCGGTGTCGAGGCTGACGCCCTCGTCCTCCTTGGCGATCTCGAGCGCTTCCTCGAACAGGCCGTGATCGACGCCCATCACCACGTCGGCGTACATCTGGATGAACCGCCGGTAGCTGTCCCACGCGAAGCGCGCATCGCCGCTGGTGTCGGCGAGGCTCTCGACGGCCTGCTCGTCGAGCCCGAGGTTGAGCACGGTATCCATCATCCCCGGCATCGACACCCGCGCGCCCGAACGGACCGAGACGAGCAGAGGGGGGCCGGCGCCCGGCACCCCGAAGCGGCACCCGGTGGCCGCCTCGATGTGCGCGATCCCCGCGCGGAGGTCCGCCTTCAGCCGGTCCGACAGCGCGCCGGTGCGGCCGTATTCGGCGCACTCCTCGGTGGTGACGGTAAAGCCGGGCGGCACCGGCAGACCGATCCCCGCCATCTCCGCGAGGTTGGCCCCCTTGCCGCCGACGATCGTCTTGTCCTTCGCTCGCGGGTCGTCGTTCGTGGCGCCGCCGCCGAAGGGATAGACGGTCTGCATGCTGGTTCCCCGATATCCTGCCGCGTCGCCGCGCGGAAGGTGACACAAAGTATACGCCGAAATCCTACCCCTCGATGCGCGAGAAGTCGGCCACCCGGTGGACCGCATCGCGGAACCGCGCGAGGAGATCGAGCCGCGCTGCGCGCCGGGCGGGGTCGGCATCGTTCACGGTCACGCTGTCAAAGAACGCATCGATCGGCGCGCGCAAGCTGGCCAGCGCGGCCATCGCCCCGGCGAAGTCCTCGGCCTCGACCGCGCGGCTTGCGGTCGGCTCGGCCGAATCGAGCGCCGCGATCAGCGCACTTTCGGCAGGTTCGGGCGTGTAGGAAAGTTGTTTCTCGCCCGCGCGTTCCTTCTCGAGCGCCAGCCGCGCCTGGACCACCGCGACGAGATCGGGATCGTCGACCATCGCCAGCGGGTCCTCCTCCCCGGTGCGGGGGATGCCCTGGGCGTTCCGGTCGCTGCCCTCTTCACCTACCTCGTCATTCCGGCGAAGGCCGGAATCCATTTCTCCTTCCGCGCCTGAGGCCCGATGGACCCCGGCCTTCGCCGGGGTGACGGATGAAGACGCGGAGTCGCCCCACCCCTCCTTCTTGAGGATATTCGCCGCGCGCTTGTAGCCCGTGAGCAGGTTCGCCCCGTCCTCGGTGCCGACGAATGCTTGCAGCGCCTTCACCCGCGCGAGCAGGCGGACGAGATCGTCCTCCCCGCCGAGCGCGAACACCGCGTCGATCAGGTCGTGGCGGACGCCGGCCTCGCGCTGCTGGACCTTGAGGCGGTCAATGAGGAAATCGACGATCTCGGCATCAGGGAACCCTACTGTTTCGAGACTATCGGGATCGAAACCGGGCAGTTCGCGAAGCCAGATGTTGAATAGCTGATTCTCGTCGATGCCGGGGTGTCGGCTGGCAAACTCGAGATATTTCGGGTCGTCATCGGTGCGAAATTCGAAAAGGTGGTAGCCGGTCTGATAGAGCACTTCTCGCAGGCTGCACCGAATGTCATTGGTGCTGATCAGGCGAGTGATCGCCAGTGCGGCGCGTCGAAGGGCGAAAGGGTCTTTGGACCCTGTTGGCCGCTCTTTGATTTCGAAGAAGCTATAAAGCGTATCCAGTTTGTCCGCCAGGCTCACCGCCACCGTAACCGGCGCGGTGGGGACTTCGTCGCCCTGGCCGACGGGCTTGTAGTGGTCGCGGATAGCGTCGGCGATTTCGTCGGGCAGGCCCTGGCTCCGAGCGTAGTAGCCGCCCATCACGCCCTGGAGCTCGGGGAACTCGCCGACCATCTCGGTGACGAGGTCGGCCTTGGCGAGGCGGGCGGCCTGCTCGGCAAGGTCGGCGAGTTTCTCCCTCTCCCCTTCAGGGGAGAGGGTCGGGGAGTGGGGGCTGTCGGTGGGCGCGCTCGCTACGCTCGCCCCCTCTCCCAACCCTCTCCCCTGGAGGGGAGAGGGCTTCACGACCCCCTCTTCGACCAGCCACCGCGCCAGCTTCGCCACCCGCTCGACACG
>JBHWTG010000093.1:0-2960 GCA_043427735.1 Tsuneonella sp.
TGCTACCCTTTCGCCAAGGACTGACCGGATGCTGGCGCTGGCGATCCTCGCGCTCGGCCTGGCAATGGACGCGGTGGCGGTCGCACTCGCGCGCGGCGCGGCTGGGCCGCACGGGCCGGCGCGCGCGATCGAGATCGGCGCTGCCTTCGGCGCGGCGCAGGGGCTCATGCCGCTGCTCGGCTGGGGCGTGGGGATTGCCCTCGCCGACGTGATCGCCGCGTTCGACCACTGGATCGCGTTCGCGCTGCTCGCGGTTCTGGGGGGAAAAATGATCCGCGAGGCGCTGGCCGCCGACGGGCGCGCGCCGCGCGGACGGACATCGCATTACGGCGGCCTCGCGCTCGCAGCGCTGGCGACCAGCATCGATGCCGCCGCCGCGGGAATCACACTGCCGCTGCTCGGCCAGCCGGTCGCGCTCGCCTGCGCGACAATCGGCGGCACCACGGCGATCCTGTGCTTCGCGGCCTACCGGCTCGGCGGGCGAGCGAGCGAGCGCCTCGGCCGGCGCGCCGAGCTGATCGGCGGGGCCGTGCTGATCGGTCTGGGCTGCAAGATCCTTGCCGAGCACCTCTCGGCTTGAAGAGTTCAGCCCTCGCCGCCCTCCCCGGCCGCGCCGCTCTGGAGCTGGATGTAGTTCTGCAGGCCGATGCGCTCGATCAGGTCGAACTGGGTCTCGAGGAAGTCGACATGCTGTTCCTCGCTTTCGAGAATGCGCTCGAAGATTTCGCGGCTGACATAGTCGCGCACGCTCTCGCAATGCTGGATCGCGTCCTTCAATAGCGGGATCGCCTCCATTTCCAGCGCAAGGTCCGCGCGCAGGATTTCTTCGACCGTCTCGCCGACCTGGAGCTTGTGGATCGCCTGGAAGTTGGGCAGCCCATCGAGGAACAGCACGCGCTCGGCGAGCGTGTCGGCGTGCTTCATCTCGTCGATCGATTCGTGCCGCTCGTACTCGGCGAGCTTGCGGATGCCCCAATGGTGCAGCACGCGATAGTGCAGCCAGTACTGGTTGATCGCGGTGAGCTCGTTGGTCAGCGCCCGGTTGAGGTAGTCGATGACGGTGGGGTCACCCTTCATTGCATGTCTCCGTCGCGTCCGCCGCGGCTATGGCCCCTCGGGTCGGACGGAGCAAGGGAAGAAGGGCAAAAAACGGCAGAATTCCGACAGTTGCGAGTGCATCGCAAGGGCAGCGAGAATGCTAGGCGGCGAACGGGATGGCGGCGAGCGCGCGCTCCTCGGTGATGATCTCGTCCGCGTCGTCGAGGCACTGTCCGCAGTTGGGGCGCTTGCCGAGCGACGCATAGACTGCCTCTGCATCGCCTGGTGCCCGCAAGGCCGCGCGGCGCAGTTCGCATTCACGGATCGCATTGCAGACGCACACGTACATCGCGGTGTCTCCGACTGACGCTCCCATGCTAATGCGAATAACTCGCAATGCAAGCCCCTATCGGCGCATGGGCAACAGCCGTCCGTAGGTGAGGCACCGCCACAGCCATTCGAGCGGGCCGTAGCGAAACCGCTCGAGCCAGGGCTTCGACCAGGCGAGCATTGCGGCCCATGCGACGGCGACCACGAGATACAGCGCCGGGCGATCGAGCCGCCCGAACAGTCCCCCCGCCCACCCGTGAAACACGAACAGCATCACGAACGAGGTACCCAGGTAATTGCTGAAGGCGGCCCGCCCCGCCGCCGCGATCCGGTCCGCCAGCCAGCCACGCGCTCGCGCGCCGTAGAGCGCAAGCAGTGCGGCCAGGCCGACCGTCATCAACAGGCGCGGGATCGCGCTGAGCCCGACGAAGGCGGCCAGCGTGGCATAATAGGCAAAGCCGGTGCTTTGCACCCACAGCGCGATGAGCCAGCTCAGCAGCGCCCCGAGCGCGAGCCCCACCCAGCCCCACAAGCGCTGCCGGCGCGGGTCGAAGCCGCCGCTGAACAGGCCCAGCCGGTAGAGCGCCATCCCGATGAGCATCAGCGGCAAGGTTTCGGGCGCGAACAGCAGGAGATTGGTGAACTGTTCGAACCCGTGTTCCGCGAAGCGGTGCGTCACCAGCGCGGGGTAATCACCTGCCACCGTCAGGCGCGTATCGACAGCGTCGTCTGCGAGTTCGGCTTGCTTTCCTTCCTCGAGGCCGGCGCGCATTTCGCGCAGCTCGGCGCGCTCGCCCAGCGGCGTTTCGGCGACGAAGTGCAGCGGGGTGAGCGAGGCCGCGAAGAACAGCGCGCCCATGACGTACATGGCCACTCCGATCTTGAGCTGCTCTCCCGAGGTCAGCTTGACCATCGTCAGCGCGACCAGGCCGAGCAGCGCGTAGTATGTCAGGATGTCGCCGCGCCAGATGAAGAAGAAGTGCGCCATCCCGAACAGCAGCAGGACCAGCAGCCGCCGCACCTGCAGGCGGCGCGTGTATCCACGGGCCGTGGCGCGCTCCATGAACAGACACAGCCCGGCCCCGAACAGGAGCGTGAACAGCCCGCGCATCTTGCCGTCGATCAGCACGAACTGCGCGATCCATAACTGGTCGGACAACCAGTCATGCCCGGTCAGGAAGCTGGCCGGATACATATACGCTGCGAACGGCTGGCCGAAGCCGGCGATGTTCGCCGCGAGAATGCCCATCACCGCAATCCCGCGGATGAAGTCGAGGCTGGCGACGCGGCGCTCGACCTCGAGCGGACGCAAGTCGCCCGCCACTGACACGGCCTCGGGTTCGGGCGCGGCTGCCGGCGCTGTGCTCATGGCGATTCCCCCTTTCCCGGGCGCCGCATAGCGCGCCTGCGGAGCAGCAGGAAGACCGCCGTCAACGGGTGACGATGCAGCTCTGGCCGCCCGCCTTGAGCGCGTTGCAGGCTGCTTGCGCGGCGCTTTGAGAGGGCCAGCCGGCAGCAAGCAGGCGGGTCAGCCGACCTGCGGCGACGGTCTGCCGGGCCTTGCCGGCGAGCGCCGGCCGGCCAGCGAAGTA
>JBHWTG010000094.1:0-2658 GCA_043427735.1 Tsuneonella sp.
GGGGTCAACATCTACCCGCAGGAGATCGAGAACCTGCTGATCACCCACCCCGCGGTGATCGACGCGGCGGTGATCGGCGCGCCCGACTCCGACATGGGCGAGAAGGTGGTCGCGGTGGTCCAGCCGGCGGACATGGCCCACGCGGGAGAGAGCCTCGAGACCGAGTTGCGCGAGTTCCTGGCCCGCAAGCTCGCACGCCTGAAGCTGCCGAAGACGATCGACTTCCGGCCCGAGCTGCCGCGCGAGGCCAACGGCAAGCTCTACAAGCGCAAGCTCAAGGACGAGTACCGCACCCGCGCCACACAGGGGGCCTGAGGATGGGCACCGCTGCCGCCAACGTCGCCCCGAACGCGGTCGCCCGCGAGGTCATCGACCCGACTGCGTACGCCCAGTGGGACCACCTGCTCGACACCTTCGACTGGCTGCGCGAGCACATGCCCGTCGCGCGGATAGAGCCAGGGCCCGAAGCGCCCGACCTGTTCCCGCCGTTCTGGCTCGTCACCCGCTACGACGACGTGATGCGCATCTCGAAGGACAACGCGACCTTCCTCAACAACCCACGCACGGTGGTGTTCTCGCTGACCGACGGGATCGAATTCGCCAAGGCCTTCAGCGGCGGCAGCCAGCACATGGTGGCGAGCCTCGTGACCTTCGACGCTCCGATCCACATGAAATACCGCAAGCTGACCCAGGACTGGTTCATGCCCAAGAACCTGCGCACCATCGAAGGCGAGGTGCGCGCGATCGCCAAGGGGGCAATCGACCGCCTGCTCGCCGCGGGGCCCGAGGTGGACTTCGTGAAAGCCGTCGCCGCGCCTTATCCCTTGCACGTGGTCATGCAGATCCTCGGGGTGCCCGAGGCAGACGAGGCCCGGATGCTGACGCTGACCCAGCAGATGTTCGGCGGGCAGGACGAGGATTTGAACCAATCGGGGATGAAGGACCTGCCGCCCGAGGTCGTGACACAGATCGTCGCCGGCGCGGTCAAGGACTTCGAGGCCTATTTCGCGCGGCTCACCGCCGAGAAGCGCGCCAACCCCACCGGCGACGTCGCCAGCACGATCGCCAACGCCGTGGTCGACGGCGAGCCGCTCAACGACCGGGACATGATGGGCTACTACATCATCGTCGCCGCCGCGGGACACGACACGACCAGCGCTTCGACCGCCGGGGCGATGCTCGCCCTGGCGCAGGACCCGGCCCAGTGGGCGCGGGTCAAGGCGGACCGGTCCTTGCTCCCGGGCATCGTCGAGGAGGCGATCCGCTGGACCAGCCCGGTGCAGCACTTCATGCGCACCGCGGCGATCGATACCGAGGTCGGCGGCCAGCCGATCAAGGCCGGCGACTGGCTGATGATCAACTACGTCGCCGCCAATCACGACCCGGCGCAATTCGACCACCCGCGGATGTTCGATGCCGCGCGCAACCCCAACCGGCACCTCGCCTTCGGCGCGGGCGCGCACCAGTGCCTCGGCCTTCATCTCGCCCGGCTGGAGATGCGCATCCTGTTCGAGGTGCTGCTCGACCGGATCGACCGGATCGAGCTCGCCGGCCGATGGGCGCGCTCCAAATCGACTTTCGTCGGCGGACTGAAGACGCTTCCCTTGCTGGTGTGGGCGGCGCCCTAGAACGGGAAGAAGATCGGGATCGCGACGCAGGCGGCGGCCCAGGTCACCAGGTCGAGCGGCAGGCCGACGCGCACGAAATCCATGTAGCGGTATTTGCCGATCTGGAAAACGAGCGCGTTGGTCTGGTAGCCGAACGGAGTGGCAAACGCCGCGCTGGCGGCGATCATCACCGCCGCGATGAACGGCTTGGGGCTCACCGCCAGCCCTTCGGCGAGGCTCACCGCCACCGGCGTCAGCAGCACCGCGACGGTGGCGTTGGACAACAGCTCGGTCAGGAACAGCGCCGCGCCGTAGAACAGCACGAGCGCGATGAGCGGCCCCAGCGGCCCCATCGAGCCGACCAGCCGATCGGTTGCGGCCGCGGCGAGCCCCGTCTCCTCCATCGCCACGCCGATCACCACCATGCCGGCGATCAACATGAGGATCTCGGGCCGAAGGCCACGATAGGCGTCGTCGGCGTCGATCACCCGGATGAGGATCAGCAGGACCGCGCCGGTGAACGCGGTCGCTGCGATCGGCGCGACGCCGAGCGAGGCCGCGGCGACCGCGCCGATGAACACGATGAGCGAAGCCAGCGCGCGCCACGGCTGGAAGCGGTGCTCGGGCGTGAACACCTCGGCGTTGCCGATCGAGGCCGAATGGTCGCCGTGGCGCGGGGTCAGCAGCCGCGGCGCCGCCGGCTGCTCGATGGCCTCGTCGAAGCGAATCAGTCTCGCCGAGAAGAAGAACAGGAACGCGCCGCCGGCGATCGCGACCGCAAGGCCCACCGGGGCGATCTCGAACATCGTGAAAGTCGCCGTGCCGCTGGCGCGGGCCATGTCGTTGACGAGCAGGTTGGTCGATGTGCCGATCAGCGTGCAGCACCCGCCGAGCACAGTGAGATACGACAACGGCATGAGGTAGCGCCGCGGATCGAGCCCGACGCTCGCCGAAACGTCGCGGATCACCGGCGCGGCCAGGACCACGATGGGGGTGTTGTTGAGGAAGGCGGAGACCGCGCCGCACAGCGTCATCACCACCCAGATGAGCG
>JBHWTG010000095.1:0-4993 GCA_043427735.1 Tsuneonella sp.
TCCTGGTAACGTAAAGCTCGGGCCGCATGATGATCGAGGGCACCCCGGCGATCACGTCGCGCACCACCCCGCCCGCGCAGCCGGTGATCACGCCGAGCACCGCGGCCGGGATCGGCGCCACCCCGTAAGCAAGCGCCTTGGCCGTCCCCAGTACCGCGAACGCGGCGAGCCCGGCGGCGTCCGCCCACTCGAGCAACTCGCCCTCCCACCACCGGCGCGGCGTGATCCACGCGAGCAGCGCGGTGGCGAAGATCACTGGCGCGACCCACGGATCGTGCAGCCAGAATGCCGGCGCGCCGAGCAGCATGTCGCGCAACGAGCCGCCGCCCACCCCCGTAACCAGCGCGAAGAACGCCATCGTCACGAACGTCTGCTTAAGCCGCGCCGCGAGCAGGGCGCCCGTCAGCGCGAACACCGCGGTGCCTGCGAGGTCCAGCGCAGGCGGGAGCACCTCGGGCGTCACGGTGACACGCGAGCCTTGCGCCGGCGGAACAGCAGCACGAAGCCAAGCAGCGCGCCGACGAACGCCAGGCTGCCGAACGCGAGCGTGAACGGATTGTGCGCATCCTCGCGGGTCTGCAGGTCCATGATGTGGATACCCCACAGGACATCGTAGATGCGCCACCAGCGGGTGCGCACGGCCTCGATCTCGCCACTGTCGCGGTTGACGTAGACATGCGTGCCGTCGGTCAGTGTCGCGCGCCACGCCGGCACCGACTTGCGTAAATCGAGCGGCGGGCGCTCGCCGGCGAACGCCTGCATGGCGACGATCGAGCGGCCGCCGCGGATCGTCGCGGCAACGGTATCGCGCGCTTCCTGCTCGTCGAGCGGCGGGAGGAGAGCGCCGGTCGCGGCATCGTAACGCGAGACGCGGCCTTCGCTGTCCCTGGCCAGCGTCACCGCGCGGCCGCGCTGGACGAACGTGCGCAGCTCGACCAGCGGACGCGTACTGCCGGGCTGGAAGTCGATCGGGCGCGGATTGCGGGACAGGGCCGCGGGCCCCACGGGGATTCGCAGATGCTCGCCGCGCACCTCCTCGATCGGCCGGGCGACCATCGCCACGCCGCTCAGCGTCCACAGCAGCAGCGGCACGCTGACCAGCCAGCCGAGCCAGATATGCCAGCGTGCGTAGCGCCGCATCCACGCCCCGTGCGCCATGGGTCAGCGGTCCATGATCGCGCCGATCGCGCCCGCCGCGGCGATGCAGTCGAGGTCGCTCCATTCCGCCCCGATCACCTGCATCCCGCAGGGCAGCCCGCCGCTCTGGCCGACCGGCACCACGGTCGAGGGCAGGTGGGGGAACGTCGCCAGGCCCGCCCACGCAAGCGCGTCGCCGAACGCGCTGTCCTTGCCGTTGATCGCAATCCGCCGGTCGCGGATGGGCGTTTCGTCGTGCGGATAGGCGAGAAACGGCAGCGGCGGGGCGAGCACGAAGTCGTATCGCGCGAACAGGTCGGCCCACGCGTAGCGGTTGCGCGCCTGCGCATCGAGCAGCAGGTAGTAGTCGGCCAGGCTCATCGCAGTGCCGCCGGGGGCGGGATGGCCGCGGGCCATCGCCACGTTGAGCAGCCGCATGTAGTTCGCGTGCTGCTCGGCGAGGTCGGGCAGCGCGTCGCTCGCCCGATCCACCCGCGCGCCAGCGCGCTCGATCTCGCCCAGCGCGTCCTCCACCGGACCGCGCACCGTTTCATCGGCCTCGCTCGCGGGGTGCTCGAGCACCACGAGGAATCGCATCTCCGCCAGCGGCTTGTCCCGTCGGCGCAGCGGCTTGTCCGCCGTCAGCTCGAGCAGCAGCGCCAGGTCCTGCGCCGAGCGGGCCAACGGCCCGACGACCGACAGCGGACCGTCGTGCACGTCGCGGCCGCCGGCCATCGGGTGGGTATGCCCGCGGCGGCTGACGAGGCCGAAGGTCGTCTTGTGGCCATAGATGCCGTTGAAGTGGGCGGGATTGCGGATCGAGCTGCCGATGTCGCTGCCGTACTCGGCCGGCACCATTCCGCTTGCGACCGCGACCGCCGAGCCGCCCGACGAGCCGCCCGCGACGCGGCTGTGATCGTGCGGATTGTTGGTCCGGCCATAGACCGGGTTGCTCGACTGCAGGTCTGCAAGGTCGGGCGGAACGTTGGTCTTGCCGAGGACGATCGCGCCCGCCTGCTTGAGCAGGGTGACGACTCGCGCGTCGCGGTGCGCGATGTGGTCCTTGAACTGCACGTGCCCGAAGGTGGTCGGCAGGCCCGCGACATCGAAGCTTTCCTTGACGGTCATCGGCACGCCGTACAGCGGGCGATCTTTGGCGGTATCGCGGTCAAGCGCCTTTGCGGCGTCGCGTGCCCGCTCGAAGTCGCGCACCACAACCGCGTTGAGCGGCGGGTCGAGCTTTTCGATGCGCGCGATCGCCGCGTCGACCGCCTCGACAGGCGACAGCGCGCCCGAGCGGATCTGCGCCGCGACCTCGATCGCGCCGGGCTCGCCGGTCAGTCTAGGTATCATTCCCCACCTCCGCTCGCGCTGCACGAGCACCCTTCGACAAGCTCGGGATGAGCGGGTCAAGGGGTTGAAGATCGGCGACCTAGATATGGATCGGCTTGCCCGTCACCGCCATCGCCGCTTCCTTGATCGCCTCGCTGTGCGTCGGGTGGGCGTGGCAGGTGTAGGCGATGTCCTCGGATGTGGCGCCGAACTCCATCGCTTGCGCGGCCTGGGCGATCATCGTTCCGGCGACGCTGGCGATGCACCACACGCCGAGCACGCGGTCGGTCTCGGCATCGGCGATCACCTTCACGAACCCATCGGGCTCGTGGTTGGTCTTGGCGCGGCTGTTGGCGAGCATCGGGAACTTGCCGACCTTGACGCTCCCGCGCGCCTTCGCGTCTTCCTCGGTGAGGCCGACGCCGGCGATCTCCGGCCAGGTGTAGACCACGCCCGGGATCACCGCGTGATTGACGATGCCGGTCTGCCCGGCGATGTTCTCGGCGCAGGCGATGCCTTCGTCCTCGGCCTTGTGGGCGAGCATCGGGCCGGGGATCACGTCGCCGATCGCCCACACGCCGTCGACCCTGGTGCGGAAATCGTGCTCGGTTTCGATCTGCCCGCGCTGGTTCACATCGAGCCCGATAGCCTCGAGCCCCAGGCCCTCGGTATTGGGCCGCCGGCCGATCGACACCAGCACGCAATCGGCCGCGAGCGTCTGCGCTTCGCCGCCGGCTGCCGGCTCGACCGTGAGCGTCGCGCGCCGGCCCTCGACCGCACAGCCGGTGACCTTGGTGCCGAGCATCAGGGTCATTCCCTGCTTCTTGAAGATCTTCGCGGCTTCCTTGCGCACGTCCATGTCCATGCCCGGCAGCAGCTGGTCGAGGAACTCGACCACGGTGACCTGGGCACCGAGCCGTCGCCAGACCGAGCCGAGCTCGAGCCCGATCACTCCTCCGCCGATCACCACCATCGTCTTCGGCACCTGCTTCAGCTCGAGCGCCCCGGTGCTGTCGACCACCACCTGACCCTCGTTGTCGACCTCCACCCCGGGCAGCGGCGTGACCGACGACCCGGTGGCGATGACGACGTTCTTCGCGGTGACCTTCTCGCCGCCGACTTCGACCGTGCGCGCATCGACGAACCGGGCGTGGCCCTTCTTCCAGTCGACCTTGTTCTTCTTGAACAGGAACTCGATGCCCTTGGTCAGCCCGCCGACCGCGTCGAGCCGCTGCGTGTGCATCTGCTCGAGATTGAGCTTGGGCGAAACCTCGATGCCGAGCTCCGCCATCGCGCCGTTCTTCGCGGCGTCGAAATACTCGCTCGCATGGAGCATCGCCTTGGAGGGAATGCAGCCGACGTTGAGGCAGGTGCCGCCGAGCGTCGCGCGGCTTTCCGCGCACGCGGTCCTGAGCCCGAGCTGGGCCGCGCGGATCGCGGCGACGTATCCGCCCGGGCCGGCACCGATGACGAGCACGTCGTAGTCGTAAGTCTGGTCAGCCATCTGTCTCTTCCGTTGCGCGCGCGTGATTCGACAGACTCAGCACGAGCGGACTTGATACTTCCACGCACGGCACCCGCTCATCCCGAGCGTGTCGAAGGATGCCGCGCGAGGGTGGCCTCACAAATCGATCAGCATCCGCATCGGATCCTCGATCGCCTCCTTGATCGTCTTCAGCGCGGTCACCGCCTCGCGTCCGTCGACCAGGCGATGGTCGTAGGACAGCGCGATATACATCATCGGGCGGATCACGATCTGCCCGCTGCGCACCACGGGGCGGTCTTCGATCCGGTGGAGGCCGAGCACCGCGCTCTGCGGCGGGTTGATGATCGGGGTGGACATCAGCCCGCCGAACACCCCGCCGTTGGAGATCGTAAAGGTGCCGCCCTTCATGTCCTCCATCGTCAGCGTGCCCTCCTTGGCGCGCTTGCCGAAGTCGGCGATGTCCTTCTCGATCTGCGCGAACGACTTGCTGTCGGCATCCCGCACAACCGGCACAACCAGACCGTTCGGGGCGCTGACGGCGACCGAGATGTCGACGTAGTCGAAGTAGACGATCTCATCGCCCTCGATCTGGGCGTTGACGCTCGGAATGTCCTTGAGCGCCAGGCACGCGGCCTTGGCGAAGAACGACATGAAACCGAGCTTGATGTCGTGCTTCTTGGCGAAGCTGTCCTTGAACTTCTCGCGCGCCTCCATCACCGCGGTCATGTCGACGTCGTTGAAGGTGGTCAGCAGCGCCGCGGTTTCCTGCGCGCTTTTCAGCCGCCGGGCGATCGTCTGGCGCATGCGGGTCATCTTGACCCGCTCCTCGCGGCGCTGGCCAACCTGGCTCTGCCGTCCTTCGACAGGCTCAGGACGAGCGGGCTCCGGTGTATTCCCAACAACCGCCCGTCCCGCGCCTGTCGAAGGACGCTTCGCGGCCGCCGCCAGCACGTCTTCCTTCGTCAGCCGGCCGTCGCGCCCGCTGCCCTTGATGCTTGAGGGGTCGACGCCATGCTCGAGCACCGCGCGGCGCACCGC
>JBHWTG010000096.1:0-3943 GCA_043427735.1 Tsuneonella sp.
ATGTCGCAATGCCGCCGGGCCGCTCGCCCCGCAGGGCCCCGACGACGTCCGCCGGCTGATCGCGGCGCACGGGCGGATGGAGGCGCGCATCGCCGCGATGCTCGACGAGAAGGACGTGATGCTCGGGGCGATCGGCCACGACCTCAAGACGCCGCTGGCGGCGCTCAGGGTGCGGATCGAATCGGTCGAGGACGAGGTCGAGCGGGCGAAGATGGCCGCCGGGATCGAGGACATCGTCCGCACGCTGGACGACATCCTCAGCCTCGCGCGCGTGGGCCGGGCGAGCGAGCCGCCCGAGCGGACCGAGCTCGCCGCGCTCGCCGCGTCGGTGGTGGAGGAGTTCGAGGACCTGGGCGAGCCGGCGCGCCTCGCCGACGGGCCACGGGTGGTGGCGCCGGTACACGTGACGTGGGCCAAGCGCGCGTTGCGCAACCTCGTTTCCAACGCGGTGCGGTATGGCGGCGGGGCGGAAGTGGCGGTGGTGCGCGAGCATGGCGAGGCCGTCTTGCGCGTGAGCGACCGCGGCCCGGGCATTCCCGAGGCGCGTCTGGCCACGATCACCGAGCCGTTCGTGCGCGGCGAAGCGAGCCGCAACCGCAGCACCGGTGGCGCCGGCCTCGGGCTCACCCTGGCGCGCGCGATCGCCGAGGCGCACGGCGGGCGGCTGGAGCTGGCGAACCGCGCAGAGGGCGGGCTGGTGGCGGAGATCAGGCTTCCGGCGTAGTCCTTCGAGACGGGCTCTCGACTACGCGCCTCGCGGCGCTTCGCTCGATCCCTCCTCAGGACGAACGGACAGCTTACACCAGACCCATCCCAGCCCGTTCGTGCTGAGGAGCAGTCGAGGCCGAAGGCCGAGCGCGTCTCGAAGCGCTCGAAGGACCTCCCTCAGCGTTCCTTAGTCGCGGAAAACACGAGGTCGGGATTGCGCTCGATCTGGTAGTTCACGTCCCACGCGCTCCGGGCCATGAACACCGGGTCGCCGTCGCGGTCCCGCGCGAGGTTGGCGCGGTTGAACTCGGCGAAGCTCTTCATCGCCCCCTCGCTGCCCTTGATCCAGCGCGCGGTGGCGAACGGCGCGGGCTCGAGATGGGCGCCGACCTTGTATTCGGCCTCGAGCCGCGAGACGAGCACGTCAAGCTGGAGCTGGCCGACCACGCCGACGATCCACTGCGCGCCGATCTCGGGGTAGAACACCTGGATCACCCCCTCCTCGGACAAGTCGTCGAGCGCCTTGCGCAGCTGCTTGGTCTTGGTCGGATCCGCGAGCACCACGCGCCGCAGGATCTCGGGCGCGAAGTTGGGCAGGCCGGTGAAGCGCACCGTGTTGCTCTCGCTGAGGGTGTCGCCGACCCGCAGCGTGCCGTGGTTGGGGATGCCGATGATGTCGCCGGCCTCGGCCGTATCGGCGATCTCGCGGTCCTGCGCAAAGAACAGGATCGGCGAGTGCACCGCGATCGGCTTGCCGAGGCCGCTGGGCACCAGCTTCATGCCGCGTTTGAAGGTGCCCGAAACCTGCCGCATGAACGCAATCCGGTCGCGGTGGTTGGGGTCCATGTTGGCCTGGACCTTGAACACGAAGCCGGTGACTTCGCCCCGGGTCGGCTCGACCGGCCCGGTCTCGGACGGCTGCGGGCGCGGCGGCGGCGCCCAGCGGTCGAGCGCGCCGATCAGCTCCTCGACCCCGAAGTTCTTGAGCGCGCTGCCGAAGAACACCGGGGTCAGGTCGCCGTGGCGGTAGGCTTCGAGGTCGAACTCCGGGTAGCCCTCGCGCACCAGCTCGATCTCTTCGGCCAGATCCTCCGGCAGCTCGGCGAGCTTGTCGCGCGTGCCGAGGTATTCCCTGCTCGCGCCTTCGGGGCGGGCGACGGTATCGCTGGCGAAGTCGAGCACCCCGGTGAACAGCCCGCCCATGCCGAGCGGCGCGCTCTGCGGGCTGACGTCGAGCGCCAGCGCGTCGGCCACCTCGTCGAGGATCTCGGTCAGCGGCCGCCCCTCGCGGTCGACCTTGTTGACGAACGTGATGATCGGCACGCTGCGCAGCCGGCAGACCTCGAACAGCTTGCGGGTCTGCGGCTCGATGCCCTTGGCCGCGTCGATCACCATCACCGCCGAATCGACCGCGGTCAGCGTGCGGTAGGTGTCTTCGGAGAAGTCCTCGTGGCCCGGGGTGTCGAGCAGGTTGAACACCGTGCCGTCCTTCTCGAACGTCATCACGCTCGAGGTCACCGAGATCCCGCGCTGCTGTTCGATCTTCATCCAGTCGCTGCGCGCGCGCCGCGCCTGCCCCCGCGCCTTGACCTCGCCCGCGAGATGGATCGCGCCGCCTTGCAGCAGCAGCTTTTCGGTCAGCGTGGTCTTGCCCGCGTCGGGGTGGGAAATGATCGCGAACGTGCGGCGGTTGGAGGTCATGAACGTCCTTGGAGAGTGCGCCCCCGCGCAGGCGGGGGCCTCGGGCGAGGGAGCGCCATCCGGCGCGGGGACGCACGCGCTGCTAATGCGGCTCCCGCGCCACCCGGAAGCCTGCGAAATCCTGGTTCACCGGCATCAGCTCGATCCGGTTGACGTTGAGGTGCGGCGGCAGCTCCGCGATCCAGCGGATCGTGCCGGCGATGTCCTCCGCACGCATCGGGTGGACCCCGGCGTAGAGCTGGTCGCTCGCTTGCTGGCTGCCGGTGCGCACCAGGGTGAACTCGGTCTCGACCATCCCCGGCTCGATCGAGGTGACGCGCACCCCGGTGCCGTGAAGGTCGGCGCGCAGCGCCAGCGTGAAGTGGTTGGCGAACGCCTTGCTGCCGGCATAGACGTTGCCCATCGGGTAGATGTAGCTGCCCGCGACCGAGCCGATGGCGATGATCGCCCCCTTGCGGGCGATCAGCCCGGGCAGCAGCTTGCGCGTGACCGTCACCATCGCGGTCACGTTGGTGTCGATCATCGTCTGCCAGTCGGCGAGGTCGGCCTCCTGCGCGAGCTTGAGGCCTTGGGCGAGGCCGGCGTTGTTGACCAGCAGGTCGATCGCCCGAAAGCTCTCGGGCAGCGCGGCGAGCGCGGCGTCGAGCGCGTGCGCATCGCGCACGTCGAATGCTGCGGGATGGACGTTGTCCGGGCCGAGTTCGTCAACCAGCGCTGCAAGCCGCTCGGAGCGCCGACCGGTAGCAACGCAGCGCCAGCCGCCCGCCACCAGCGCGCGCACCGTCGCCGCGCCGATGCCCGCGGTCGCGCCGGTAACAAAGGCTGTTTTCATCCGCGCAGCTCCGCACCCAGTTTCGTCGCCGCGGCGACGATGCGCTCGGCGATGCCCTTGAGGTCGGCGTCGGTGTAGCTCTTTTCGCCAGGCTGGAGCACGACCTCGATCGCCAGCGACTTCCTGCCCTCGGGAACGCCGGGCCCGCGGAAGTCGTCGAACACGCGGGCGGACACGACGTTGGCCTTGTCCGCGCCCCTCACCGCGCGCATCAGCTCGCCCGCCGGCAGCGCGGCGTCGACCAGGAAGGCGAAGTCGCGCGTGACCGCCTGGAGCGCCGGCGGCGCATAGGCGGCGCGCGCGAACTGCGGGTTCTTCCGCGGCGGGATAGCGTCGAGGAACACCTCGACGGCCATCACCGGCCCGTCGATATCGAACGCCCTCAGTGTCGCGGGGTGCAGCGCGCCGAAGCGGGCGAGCACGGTCTTTGGTCCGAGGCGAAGCGTACCCGACTGGCCGGGGTGGAACTGCGGCCCGGCCTCACCCATCACCTGCAGGTTGTCGACCGGCGCGCCCGCGGCTTCGAGCAGCGCGAGCGCCTCGGCTTTCGCGTCGAACGCATCGAAGCGTTGCGCCTTGCCCCCGAAAACGCGCGAATCCCAGCCGCGCGGGGCCTTCTCGCCGGCCAGCAGCAGGCCCAGTGTCGCGCGTTCGTCGCTCGCGCCCCCGTCCCCCCACAGATAGCGTCGGCCCAGCTCAGAG
>JBHWTG010000097.1:0-3973 GCA_043427735.1 Tsuneonella sp.
CGACGATGCGGTCTGCGCGGTGCCGGCCGAGCGGCCGCCGATCACGCTCGATCACGAGCATGCCCAGGCGATGGCGGCGATCGCCAACGCGCAGGACGCGCGCGACCGGATCGTGACCGCGCTGCTCGCGCGCGCCCGCCAGGAGTGGCCCGAACGCTGGCAGACTTTCCAGCCGCTGCCGTTCCGTTTCGCCACCTGGGTCGGCTACGACATGGACGGGCGCACCGACATCCAGTGGCACACCTCGATCGCCTATCGCCTGGCCGAGAAGGCCGAGCGGCTTGTCCGCTATGCCCACATGCTCGCCGCCTTCGCGCCGCATCACGCGCTGGTGGGGACGTTGCGCCGCGCCGCCGATCAAGCGGCGCGGCATGCGGCCGCGTTCGCCGGAGAGCTCGATCGGCCGGGCGCGCTCGCCGCGGCCGCCAACGCGCTGACCGCCGAGCATCCCGACAAGCTGCTCTCGCTCGCCCCCGTCGTCGTGCAGCTCGAGGAAGACGCCACAAGCAGCCCCGATGCAATCGCGCTGCGCACGCTGGCAGCGGCGATGCGGGCCGACGGGCTGGGGATGGGCTGGGTCCACTTCCGGGTGAACGCCAGCCAGCTCCACAACGCGATCCGCCGCCGGCTGCCTGACGATCACCCGCTCGATCTCGCCAGCCGCGGCGCGCTCGCCACCTTGCGCGCGATGCTGGAGGCGGTGCGCCCCTTGCGCGCCAACTTCGCCGCGCTGGCGGTCGAGAGCTCGACCGCCATCCGCCAGTTCGTGGCGATGGCGCAAATCCTCCGCCACATCGACGCCGACGCGCCGATCCGGATGCTGATCGCCGAATGCGAACAGCCCGCCACCGTGCTCGCCGCGCTCTACTTCGCCGAGCTGTTCGGGATCGCGGACAAAGTCGACGTATCGCCGCTGTTCGAGACGGAGACCGCGCTCGAGCACGGCGGGCGGCTGCTCGACGCGCTGCTCGCCGAGCCGGCCTATCAGGTCTATGCGCGCCGGCGCGGGCGGGTGGCGGTGCAGACCGGCTTCTCCGATGCCGGGCGGTTCGTCGGCCAGATCCCCGCGAGCCTGGCGATCGAGCGACTGCAGGGGCGGCTGGCGGAAGCGATGGCGGCGAACGGGCTCGCCGATGTCGCCGCGCTGGTGTTCGACACGCATGGCGAGAGCATGGGCCGCGGGGCGCACCCGGCGAGCATGGCCGACCGGCTCGAATGGCCGCTCTCCCCCTGGGCCCGGCGACGGTTCGCGCGGGCCGGAATCGCGCTCCAGCCCGAGGTCAGCTTCCAGGGCGGCGATGGCTACCTGTTCTTCGCCACCCCCGACCTGGCGTTGGCGACCCTCACCCGCATCGCCGCGCTGCGCCCTGCCGAGAGCGATCCCGAAGCGCCCGCCGATCCGTTCTACGGGCGCACCGATCTGAGCCTCGACTTCTACCGCGCGATCAAGGAGCACCAGCGCGAGCATCTCGAAAGCCGGACGTATGCGCGTGCCGTCACCGCGTTCGGCCTCGGCATGCTGGTCGAGACCGGCAGCCGCAAGTCGCGGCGCCAGTCGGACCTCGCCGCCGACCGCGACATGAGCCTGCGGCAAATCCGCGCGATCCCGCACAACGCGATCCTGCAGCAGCTCGGCTACCCGGTGAACGTGATCGCCGGGGTCGGCAGCGCGGCCGACGGCGCTCTCGAGGATCTTGCCGCGCTGCTCGGCAAGTCTCCCCGCGGGCGCCAGATCGTCCGCCTGCTGCGCGCCGCGACCGGGCTCGCCAGCATCAAGACCGTCGCCGCCTACGGCGAGCTGTTCAACTCGGCCTACTGGGCCAGCCGGACCTATCGCGGCACCGAGCAGCATCTCGCCGCGGCATGCGCGGCACTGGCCGAATATCTCACCAAGGACGACCGTAACGGCGTGTTCCGCCGGCTCGCCTCACGGCTGCGGATCGACGCGCTCAAGCTGCACCGCCTGCTCGCCCTTGTGCCCGAAGACGCGCCCTCGCCCGCCGGCGAGCAGGTGCGGCGCGAGATCGGTGTGCTCCAGGCGCTGCGCCTCGCGCTGTTGCAGCACATGTTCCTCAAGGTGGTGAGCGTCCCCGCCTTTGCCCGCGCCAACGACGTGAGCCGCGACGACGTGCTCGAGATGGTCTTCACCTTGCGCATCGAGGAGGCGCTGGCGCAGCTGCGCCGCGCCTATCCGGCGCAAGTCGCGCGGCCCGAGGATTTCGGGGTGGACGAACCCGGCGACTATCCCGATGGACCGGGAGGGGGCTACGGCGCGATCCATCGCGACTTCATCGAGCCGATCGCAGCCGCGCACGCGCTGTCGCTGCGGATCGGAGTGGCCGTGGCGAACCTGTTCGGCGCGCACGGCTAGGGGCGGGTCAAGCGAGCCCGTCGAGCTCGTCGGCGACGCGCAGGGGGCCGTCGCCGTAAAGATAGGCCGGGTCGAAATCGCCGTGCGCCTCCAGCCGCGCGCGGTCACGCACGATCACCAGCCCACGCCGGAACTCGGCCAGCTCGGCTTGCCGCAGCTCGGATAGCGCCCGGTTCATGTGGATCGGCGTGGTCCCGCACATGTCGGCGAGATCGGTCTGGGTAAGCGGCGAGCGGAACCCGTTGGCGCGGCCGAGCCCGACCATCTCGAGCCGCTTCCAGATCTCCGCCAACCGGTGCGCCACCCGCCGGCTCGCCTTCAGCTGCTCGAGCTTCAGCGTCCACTGCCGGTGGATCGCCGCATCGAGCAGCGTCGAGAACCACAGCAGCCGCGACAGATGCGGCTCGTTCGCATGGAGCTCGGCGATCCGCGAATGGGGCACGAAGCCCACCTTGGCCGCGCCGATCGTGACGACATCGTGATCGAGCCGCTTGAGCGCGTAAGCGTGCAGGTCGACGAAATCGCCGGGAACCTGGATGGCCACGACGTAGCGTCGATCCTTCTCGGTGATCGTGCGCAGGATAAAGCCTTCGATCAGCATCGTGCTGCGGGTCGCGGGCTCGCCGCGCGCGATGATGCGGTGCGGCTTGTCGAACTCGGCCACCTCGCTGATCGACTTCTCGAGCAGCTCCTTCTCGCGCTCGCCCAGTGCATGGCGCGAGCGACCCAGCAGGAACCGGCCGGTCAAGGGATAGCGGGTGACATCCTCCACCATGTCATGCCCCCAGCGACCGGGGTGTGCATTCGTTCCGGGCAAGGGTTGAAAAAGTGCGCTCCGGAGAGGACCGTGGGCCGAATGGAGTTGCTCGGCTTCCTCGTGCTGGCGGTGGCGACCGGCCTGCTGTGGCGGCGTGTCGACGCCCTGCGACGGACGGTGCGCGAGATGCACGCCGAGCTGGCGGCGCGCCCGGCGGCGCCGGCCGGACACGCCGAAGAGCCCGCGTCGGCCGTCCAGGTGGCCCCCGAGCCCGTGCCGGATGCGTCGACCGAGAGCAGTCTATCGGAGGCCGCCGAGAGCTCGCGGGGGCGACTGGCCGACGCGCTGCCGCGGCTCGATTTCGAGCAGCTGTTCGGGCGCCTGCTGCCGATCTGGGCCGGCGGGGTGGCGCTGGCGGCGGCGGGGTTCTTCCTCGTCCGCTGGTCGATCGATCAGGGCTTGCTCACCCCGGCGGTGCGGGTGGCACTGGCGGGTCTGTTCGGCATCGCGCTGCTGGCAGGTGCGGAGGCGGCCTATCGCTGGCGCGCGCGGGTGGCCGATCCGCGCGTTGCGCAGGCGCTTGCCGGGGCCGGGCTGGCGACGCTCTACGCTGCGTTCTATCTCGCCGGGACCGCCTACGGCCTGATCGGCTCGAGCCTGGCGTTCATCGGGCTGGCGGGAGTGACCGCGGCGGCGATCGCGCTGTCGTATCGCTTCGGAATGCCGAGCGCGGTGCTCGGGCTGGTGGGCGGGTTCGCCGCGCCCGCGCTGGTCGGCGCCGAAGAGCCCGACCTCCCGCTGCTCACCATCTACCTCGCGTTCGTCACCGGCGGCCTTGCCACATA
>JBHWTG010000098.1:0-8533 GCA_043427735.1 Tsuneonella sp.
ACGTTGAACGGCCCGCGGATGCGGCACAGCGCGTCGATCAGCCCCGGCGCGCCGGTCGCCCAGCCGATCCGCTCGCCGGCCAGGCCGTGGATCTTCGAGAATGTGCGGGTGACCAGCACGTTGTCGTGCGCCGCGGCCAGCGCGAGGCCGCGGTCGTCGTCGCGCGCTTCGAGATACTCGGCGTAGGCCTGGTCGAGCACCAACAGGACATCGCGCGGCAGGCCGGCGTGCAGCCGGGCGACCTCGGCGGCGGGCAGGAAGCTTCCGGTCGGGTTGTTGGGGTTGGCGAGAAACACCACCCGCGTGCGCTCGCTGACCGCGGCGAGCAGCGCGCCGACGTCGCAGCCGTAATCGGCATCGGCCGATTCGACCGGCGTGGCCCCGCACCGGCGCGCCGCGATCTCGTAGACCGCGAAGCTGTAGCGCGGGAACAGCACTTCGTCGCCGGGCCCGCAAAAAGCGCTGGCGGCAAGATGCAGCAGCTCGTCCGAGCCGGTCCCGCAGACGATCCGCGCCGGATCGATGGCGAACTTCGCGCCGATCGCCGCCCTGAGCGCGGTGCTGTCCGGATCGGGATAACGGCTCGGCGGCGGAGCCTCACGCAGCGCGGCGAGCGCGGCGGGGCCGGTGCCGAGCGGATTCTCGTTGGCCGAGAGCTTGACCAGCGGCCGCCCGTCGGCACCCGCGGCCTTGCCGGGCACGTAGGCGTGGATGCTTTCGATCCACGGCTTCATCTGGGGGCGGTCGGCCATCGCGGCGCGCATATGGCAGGCACCGGGCGCTTGCAGCAAAGAAATTGCGGGCATTGCCCAACGGCGGCTCTTGCTCTTTAGCGGCGCTCGCATGGCCGCCGCGACCGCTCCGAAGCGCTTCACGCTCCCCGCTTGCCTGCCGCTCGACGGCGGCCAGTCGCTCGAGCGCGTCGAGATGGCCTATGAAACCTATGGCGAGCTGGCGGCGGACAAGTCCAACGCCATCCTCATCTGCCATGCGCTCACCGGCGATCAGCACGTCGCCTCGGCTCACCCGGTGACGGGCAAGCCGGGGTGGTGGGAGAGGATGGTGGGCCCCGGCAAGCCGATCGACACCAGCCGCTTTCACGTCATCTGCGCCAACGTGATCGGCGGCTGCATGGGCTCGACCGGGCCGGCCTCGCTCGCGCCGGACGGCAAGCCTTACGCCATGCGCTTCCCGGTGATCACCATCCGCGACATGGTCCGCGCGCAAGTCGCGCTGCTCGACGGGCTCGGGATCGCGCGGCTCCACGCGGTCGTGGGCGGCTCGATGGGCGGGATGCAGGCGCTGAGCCTAGCAGCCAATTTTCCCGACCGCGCCGCCCGGGTGCTGGCGATCGCCACCACCGCGCGCCATTCGGCGCAGAACATCGCCTTCCACGAAGTCGGCCGCCAGGCGATCATGGCCGATCCGGCCTGGCAGGGCGGCGACTACTACGGCACCGGCCGCGCGCCCGACAAGGGCCTGTCGGTCGCGCGCATGGCGGCGCACATCACCTATCTGAGCGAAGCCGGGCTGACCGAGAAGTTCGGCCGCAACCTGCAGGAACGGGAGCACAAGACGTTCGGCTTCGACGCCGACTTCCAGGTCGAAAGCTACCTGCGCCACCAGGGCAGCGGGTTCACCCAGCGGTTCGACGCCAACAGCTACCTCTACATCACCCGCGCGATGGATTACTTCGACCTCGCCGAAGAGCACGGCGGCCTACTCGCCGAGGCGTTCGCCGGCAGCGTGTCTGCGGGAGGTGGCGCTCGCTTCTGCCTCGTCAGCTTCGACAGCGACTGGCTGTATCCGACCGCGGAGAGTCGACACGTCGTGCACGCGCTCAACGCGGCCGGCGCGGCGGTCAGCTTTGTCGAACTTTCGGCCCCGCACGGGCACGACAGCTTCCTCATCGAGCACGCCGCGCTCGACCGCGTGATCGCGGGGTTCATCGGGTGAGCGAACCGCTGCGTCCCGACCTCGCGGTCATCGCCGCCAATGTGCAGCCCGGGACGCGGGTGCTCGACATCGGCTGCGGCGAGGGCGAGCTGATGGCCGCGCTCGCGGCCCGCGGGTGCGACGCGCGCGGCATGGAGCTCGATCCGGCGCTGGTCGAACGCTGCGTCGCGCGCGGCCTCAGCGTCGTCCAGGGCGACGCCGACCGCGATCTGGCCGATTATCCCGACCGTTCGTTCGATTACGCGATCCTCAGCCAGACGCTGCAGACCGCCGCGCGGCCCGACCGGATGCTCGACCAGCTCCTGCGGGTGGGCCGCCAGGCGTTCGTGTCGTTTCCCAATTTCGCCCACTGGCGGATGCGCGCCGGGCTGGCCCTCGGCGGGCGGATGCCGGTCACCCGGCACCTGCCGGTGAGCTGGTACGAAACCCAGAACATCCACCACGTGACCGTCGCCGACTTCCGCGAGCTGCTCCGCGCCAAGGGCGTCAGGTGTGAGCGCGCGTGGTTCTTTTCCGCCGGCCGCGCGCTCGGCGCGGCGGGCGCGAACTGGCGCGCCGAGCACGCCCTGTTCGAGCTCTCGCGATGACCGTCACCCGCTTCGCCCCCTCGCCCACCGGGCTGCTTCACGTGGGCAACATCCGCACCGCCCTGCACAACTGGCTGCTGGCGAGGAAGACCGGCGGCCGGTTCCTGCTGCGCATCGACGATACCGACGGGGAGCGCAGCCGCGAGGAATACGTCGAGGCGATCCGCGCCGACCTCGCGTGGCTCGGCCTCGAGTGCGACGCCGAGCACCGCCAGTCCGCCCGCCTGGCGATCTACGAGGGCGCGTTTGCCCGGCTGCGCGAGGCGGGGCGGGTCTACCGCTGCTACGAGACGGCGCACGAGCTCGAGCTCAAGCGCAAGGTCCTGCTCGGGCGCGGGCTGCCGCCGATCTACGACCGCGCGGGGCTCGCCCTCGGCGAAGCGGATCACGCGCGGTTCGCGGCCGAGGGGATCGCGCCGCACTGGCGCTTCAGGCTCGATCACGGCGAGCCGATCGCGTGGCACGACGGCATCCGCGGGCCCCAGCAGGTCGACCCCGCGCAGCTCAGCGATCCGGTGGTCCGCCGCGCCGACGGATCGTGGCTCTACATGCTGCCCAGCACGATCGACGATATCGAGATGGGCGTCAGCCCCGTCCTGCGCGGCGAGGATCACGTCAGCAACACCGCCGCGCAGCTGCAGATGTTCACCGCGTTGCAGGCCGCCGGCTTCGGCGCGGCGGGCCGCGTGCCCGCGTTCGCGCACGAGGCGCTGCTGGTGGGGGCCGAGGGCAAGCTGTCGAAGCGGCTCGGCTCGCTGTCGTGCGCCGCGCTGCGCGAAGCCGGGATCGAGCCGCAGGCGCTGATCGCGCTGCTCGCGCGGCTCGGCACCAGCCTGCCGGTCGAGCCGATCGCCGACCGCTCGGCGCTGATCGCCAGCTTCGACCTCGCCACCTTCGGCCGTGCGCCCGCCCGCTTCGACGAGGCGGAGCTCGAGCGGATCAACCAGGCGATCGTTCATCAACTGCCGTTCGCCGCGGTCGAGGAGCGGCTGCCGGACGGGATGGACGAGGCGGCCTGGCTGGCGATCCGCGCGAATCTCGCCAAGGTCGCCGATGCGCGCGAGTGGTGGCAGATCATTGTCGGCCACGTCGCTCCGCCGGCGTTTTCGGCAGACGACCAGGTGTTCCTCGCCCAGGCCGCCGACGCGCTCGAATGGTCCGACGACCCATGGACCGCGCTGGCCGCGGCGCTCAAGCGGAAGACGGGCCGTACGGGAAAGGCGCTGTTCCAGCCGCTCCGGCTGGCCCTGACCGGCCGCGAGCGCGGACCCGAGATGCGCGCCCTGCTGCCCGTTATGGGAGAACGAACGGTGCGCGAACGGCTTCGGCAGGCATCGCTACCGCGCTAGCCGCCCCCGCTCGGCCCGGCGCATCTTCACGTCTGTTGAACGCGTGGGCGGAACGAGTTGGGGCCGCAGGCATTTGGGGTGCTGTCGATATCGACGACAGGAAGGGTCTTTTAATGAGTTTACGTAAACTTGCGCTGGCGGCGTCGGCCGCCACGATGGCGCTCGCGCCGGTCGCCGTCCAGGCGGCCCCGGCTGCCCGCACCGCTGCGCCGGCCGCCGAAGAATCCGATCTCGGCGGCGGGAGCAACTTCGGCAAGGCCATCATCATCATCCTGCTCGCCGCGGCGGGGATGGCATTCCTGCTGCTCACCGACGACGAGCCGAGCAGCCCCTGATCGCTAACTGCCGTGCTTCGCGAGCTCGTCGCCGCTCAAGGTGACGACATGAAGCAGGTTCGTGCTCCCGGGCGTGCCGAACGGCACCCCGGCGAGTGCGATCAACTTGCTTCCCGCGCCGCCGAAACCGTGGCGCAGCGCCATCCGCTTGCCCTTGGCGATCATCTCCTCGAAGCTGCCGATGTCCTTGGTGGCGACCGCGTGAGCGCCCCATAGCAGGCCGACCCGCCGGGCGGTCTTCACGCTCGGCGTCAATACCAGCATCGGCACGCTCGGCCGCTCGCGCGCGACCCGCCGCGCGGTGCTGCCCGACCCGGTAAACACCACGATCCCGCTGACCGCGACGGTGTCGGCGATCGTCATGCACGCGTGGCTCAGCGCATCGGCGGTCGTGCGATCGGGCGGCGTGTCGAGGAACCGCACGCGGCCGAGGTAGGCTTCGTCGCGCTCCACCTGAACGGCGATGCGGTCCATGATCGTCACCGCTTCCTCGGGCCACTGGCCAGCCGCGGTCTCGGCCGACAGCATCACCGCGTCGGCCCCGTCATACACCGCGTTGGCGACGTCGGACACTTCGGCGCGCGTCGGGGTGGGGCTCTCGATCATCGATTCGAGCATCTGCGTGGCGACGATCACCGGTTTGCCCGCGGTGCGCGCGGCGTTGACGATGCGTTTCTGCAGCGGCGGCACTTCCTCCGGATCGAGCTCGACGCCGAGGTCGCCGCGCGCGACCATGATCCCGTCCGACAGCTCGATGATCTCGTCGAGCCGGCGAACCGCCGAAGGCTTCTCGATCTTGGCGCACAGCGAGGGGTTGTTCGCCCCGGGCGCGCCCATCAGCTTGCGCGCCTCGGCGAGATCCTCGGGCCGCTGGACGAAACTGAGGCCGATCCAGTCGACCCCCTGGCTCACCGCGAAGGCGAGGTCGCGGCGGTCCTTCTCGGTGAGCGCGGGGATCGGCACCTCGGCGTCGGGCACGTTGACGCCCTTGCGATCGGAGATCACCCCGCCGACTTCGGCCGAGCAGAGAATCGCGTCGGCTTCGGCCTTGATCACCTTCAAGCGGATCTTGCCGTCGTTGATCAGCAGCCGCTGGCCTTTGTGCAGCACGCCGAACAGTTCGGGGTGCGGCAGCTCGACGCGGGTCTCGTCGCCCGGTTCGGGATTGCGGTCGAGCGTGAAATGCCCCGAATGGCGGATCACCGCCTGCCCCCCGGCGAAGCTGCCGACGCGCAGCTTGGGCCCCTGCAGGTCGGCGAGTATCGCGATCGGCCGCCCGGCGCCTTTCTCGAGCTCGCGGATCGCGCGGATGGTTTCCGCATGCAGTGCGTGGTCGCCATGGCTCATGTTGACGCGGAAAGCGTCGGCGCCTGCGCGCAACAGCCGGGCGAGCATTGCGGGCGAGCGGCTGGCGGGGCCGACGGTGGCGAGGACCTTGACCTTGCGCTTGCGCGGTTCGAGCTTCTGCATGTGCCTGCGCCTATGGCAGGCGCGCCCGCCAAGACAAGGATTCTCGCCCGCGATGGATACGAATTCGGACCCGCTCGATACGCTGCCCGACGCCCAGGCCGCCGCCGCCTTCCGCCGCCTCGTGCGCCACCTGCGCCACCGGGCCGATGCGCAGAACATCGATCTGATGGGCCTTGCCGGGTTCTGCCGCAACTGCCTCGCCGACTGGATCGTCGAGGCGGGCTTCGCCGGCGACAGGTCGGCCGCGCGCGCGTTGATTCACGGGATGCCCGCGGCCGAATGGAAGGCGCGGCACCAGACCGAGGCGACCCCCGAACAGCTCGCGCGGATGGAGGCAAGCGTGCGGCTTAACGCATCATAACATCCTCCCCATTTTTGGCGAGAGCCACAAATGGGGAGGTGGCATTTGCGTAGCTTATAACGGAGGGGTCTGCACCCCGCGCGTTGAACCCCTCCGTCAGCCGCCTGCGGCGTCTGCCACCTCCCCATTTGGCTTCGCAAAATAGGGAGGATCGAACTTTCCACAGTCGCCGCTTTGCCCGAATCTTCTGCCGCGATTAGGCGCGCGGCCAATCAACCTGATTGGAGCTACCCACAATGGCCGATGCCACCGATGACCGCCTGCGCCTGCTGATCGAGCGCGTCGAGCGCCTCGAGGAAGAGAAGAAGGGCATCGCCGACGACATCCGCGACGTCTACGCCGAGGCCAAGGCGGTCGGCTACGATGCCAAGATCATGCGCCAGATCGTCCGCCTGCGGAAGATGAAGCCCGACGATCGCGCCGAAATGGAAGCGATTCTCGACACCTACAAGGCAGCCCTCGGGCTGGGCTGATCGGGTCCGGGCCCGGAACAGCCTGCGCGTCGCGCGGTTCACTCGGTGAAAGGAATTCACCGATGACCCAGGACACCGAGACCGTCGACAAGGCCTTCATCGAGGAGACCGGCGAAGAGCCGCGGATGCCCGGTCACGAATCGCAGATGGACGACAAGCCCGAATGGGCGCCGCGCTATCCGGGTTCGGGCCGTCTCGCGGGCAAGGTGGCGATCGTTACCGGCGGCGACAGCGGGATCGGCCGGGCGACCGCGATCCTGTTCGCGCGCGAGGGCGCGAAGGTCGCGATCTCGCACCTCGAGGAGGACGACGACGCCAGGTTCACCGCCGAGCAAATCGAGAAAGAAGGCAGCGAGGCGCTGATCCACCGCGGCGACCTCGGCGATCCGCAAGTGTGCCAGGATCTCGTCCGGCAGACGATCGACAAGTGGGGCCGGCTCGACGTGCTGGTCAACAACGCCGGCGAGCAGCATCCCGACAAGGACATCACCGACATCACGGTCGAGCAGCTTCAGCGCACCTTCCAGACCAACATCTTTTCGATGTTCTACCTCGTCCAGGCGGCGCGCCCGCATCTCGGGGAGGGCGCTTCGATCATCAACTGCACCTCGATCACGATGTACAAGGGTTCGAAGGAACTGCTCGACTACAGCGCGACCAAGGGCGCGATCACCGCGTTCACGCGCTCGCTGTCGGAAAACCTGATCGAGCACGGGATTCGCGTGAACGCGGTCGCGCCGGGGCCGATCTGGACCCCGCTCAACCCGTTCGGCGGGGCGAGCCCGGAGAAGCTGGAAAGCTTCGGCGAGGACACGCCGATGGGCCGCCCCGGCCAGCCGAACGAGGTCGCCCCGTGCTTCCTGTTCCTCGCGTGCGAGGATTCGAGCTACATGTCGGGCCAGGTGCTGCACCCCAACGGCGGGACGATCGTCAACGGCTAGGGGCGGGCGATAGTTTTTGCTTTCCTACACGGCGCGAAGTTGCCACACCCGTTCCGCTCGAACCGTCGCGCGCCGGCGATTGCGCACGGCGGCTTGAGGTTGATCTTGCAGGCAAATCTGCCCGTTCTTGGTGTATACTGCGTGTAACCTTTGGCTGGGCGTTTGGAGGGGGCGGGGATGACGGTCAGGTGGCTGATCGCGGGCGGCGCGCTCGCGCTGGCGGCAGGCGCAGCAGCGCAGGAAAGCGGGCCCGCGACCTACATCCACGCCGGCCGGCTGCTCGACCGCCCCGGCGAGGCGCCGCGCGGCCCCGCCACCGTCATCGTGCGCGAGGGCAAGGTCGCCGAAGTGCGCGACGGGCACCTCCCGCCCGAAGCCGGGGCCGAGGTGATCGACCTCGCCGACAAGTTCGTGCTTCCCGGCCTGATCGACATGCACGTCCACCTGCTCGGGATCGGCGGCGATCCGCTGCGCGCGCGGCTGCTGGCGCTCAACACCGAGCCCGAGGACGACCTTCTCCACGGCGCCGGCAACGCGCGCGCGACACTGCGCGCGGGGTTCACCACGGTGCGCGATCTCGGCAATCCGGCGCGCGGCATCCGCGCGCTGCGCGACGCGATCGAGCGCGGCGATGTCGAAGGGCCGACGATCGTCAACGCCGGCGAGCCGATCTCGGTCACCGGCGGCCACGGCGATCCCTTGAACGGCCTTGCCGAGCCCTACGCCCACGCGGTCGCCGCCGAGGTGCAGAACACCTGCGACGGGCCCGACGACTGCCGCCGCGCGGTGCGCCGCCAGGTCGGGCTGGGCGCGCAGGTGATCAAGTTCATGGCCACCGGCGGGGTGCTGTCGAACGTCTCGGGCGGGCTTGGCCGGGCGATGAACCCCGAGGAGATGAAGGCGATCATCGACACCGCGCACGGGCTCGGCCGCAAGGTCGCCGCGCACAGCCATGCGGCCGAGGGCACCCGCGCCGCGGTCGAGGCGGGGGTCGACACCATCGACCACGGCACGTTCCTCGACGATGCCACCGTGCGACTGATGAAGGCGCGCGGCAAGAT
>JBHWTG010000099.1:0-2529 GCA_043427735.1 Tsuneonella sp.
GCGCCGCGGGCGGGATCATGAAGGGGCCACAGACCCCCGCGCTGCGCCCCGGCGACCTGCCGATCGACGCGCTCGGCCAGGGCCCGCTGTGGAGCGAGGACGGCGCCGCGCCCGACCATGGGCCGATCGTCGTAACGGGGGAGCGCCAGCGATCGGGCGAGCCGACCCTGCTCGACATCTCGGTCAACGAGTACATGCGCCGGCTCACCCAGGGGACCGGCAAGTCGATCGCCGATGCGCTGGCCGGCGCAACCGGGGTGGAGTTCTTCCGCAAGCTCGCGGGGCCGCTGGGCGGCGCGATGGAAGGCTATATGGTCTCGGGCTCCAAATGGGGCGCGGTGCTCGGCGCGTTGAAGGAGCTGCCCGGGCTGCCGACCAAGATCAGCGAGCGGCTCGGCGGCGCGTTCAAGGGCATGGCGACAGGCGCGCAGATCGCCGGCCTGGCCGGGGCGTTCGGCATCAAGATGTCGAACAGCGGCGCGCAGATCGGCGGTGCGATCGGCGGGGCGCTGCCGATCCCCGGCGGCGCGATCATCGGCAGTCTCGCCGGCGGGCTGCTCGGCGGGTTGTTCAAGAAGACCAAGACCGGGGCGGTCAGCATCGGCAATGTCGACGGGTTCGGCGCGGTCACCGGCACGAGCGGGAACAACGCCGACCGCCGCGGGCTGGCGACAGGCCTGGGCGGGGGGATCAACGACGTGCTCGCGCAGTTCGCCGAGCGGCTCGGCGGGTCGCTCGGCAACTACGCGGTGGCGATCGGCATGCGCAAGGACGAGTACCGCGTCAGCGGATCGGGATCGGCCAGCGCGACCACCGCCAAGAAGACCGGGAGCGACATCGTCTACAAGGGCAAGGACGAGGGCGCGGCGGTGGCGGCCGCGCTCGCCAACGCGATCGCCGACGGCGCGATCGAGGGCCTGTCCGACGCGGTGCAGCGGGCCATCCGGGCCAACGCCTCGAACGTCGACCGCGCGCTGTCCGAGGCGCTCAAGGTGCAGGACCTCGAAGCGCTGCTGGGCGAGATCGGCGGCACGATCGCCAAGGCGTTCGCCGATTTCGACCGCCAAGCGAAGGAGCGCCTGCGGATCGCCACCCGCTATGGGTTCGACGTGGTCAAGGTGGAGGAGCTCAACGCGAAGCAGCGTCTCAAGCTGAGCGAGCAGCTGCTCGAGCAGCAGGTCGGCTCGCTCCAGCGGCTGATCGACGAGATGACCGGCGGCTCGCTGTTCGAAGGAACCGCGGTCGATCGGCGTTCGGCTTTGCTCGACCAGATCGCCGCGGCGAAGACCGATGCGGAGGCCGGCAAGGACGGCGCGGCGGACAAGCTGGCCGGCCTTCTCGAGCAGCTGAACGCCGTCTCGCGCGACGTGTATGGCACGACCGGCGGCTTCGCGGCGGATCGTGCGACGATCCTCGACCAGGCGCGCAGCACGATCGCGGCGGCGAACGCGCGCATCGCCGAGGCGCAGGCGAAGAGCGACCCGGCGCTGGCGCGCACCAACGCGGCGCTAGACGAGAACAACGACCAGAATGCCGAGATCATCGCTCTGCTGCGCGACCTCGGAGCCCGCCCGCCGGGCGCGCCGGGCGCGGCCGGCGCGACCCGCCTGTTCGATCTCGCGGCGACGCAGGCGTTCTGATGGAGGTGCCGGTCATCCTGGTCGAAGCCAGCCCGCGCCGGGCGGCCGATGGCGTCGCCGAAAAGGTGCGCCTGGCAGGGGGCGGCGCCGAGAAACCGTATCGCTACCCCGATGCCGCGGGCGGCGGCGACCAACACTGGCGCGCCGGCCTGGTGAGCCTGCCGACGATCGTCTGCGCGCTGGCGTTCGACGGAACCGACCTCGGGACCGGCGCGGTGCCCCAGGCGACCGAGATCGCGTGGGCTCCGGCGCGGCAGGCCGATCTCGATGCCGTGGCGGCCTACTTCTGGCCCGACGCGCCGATCACGGTGCGGATCGGGCCGGAGGGTGCGCCGCCGCCGACCGCGATCGCCGGCAAGGTCCTGAGCGCGACGATCGCCGACGGGCAGCTGAAGATCGCGCTGGCCGACCCCGCCGCCGAGCTCAAGAAGCCGTTTCCGCTCGCGCGCTATGCCGGCACCGGCGACCTCGAGGGGCCGACCGAATGGACGGGCAGGCTCAAGCACCGGGTCTGGGGCCGCGTGTGGAACAAGCCGGGCGAGCCGATCGACAAGGCGCACAACATCTATGCGTTCGCCGATCCGGCCCGGCCGCTCCAGGCGATCGACGCGGTGCGCGACAAGGGCGCCGCCGCGGCCGCGCTGACCCCGCTGGCATGGCAGGGGTCGATCGGCGCGACGCTGGCCGCGCTGCGGGCGGCAGCCGCGCCCCAGGGGGGCGGAGTGATCTGCCCTTCGCTCGCCTGCGTCAAATGGTGGACGCAGCCCGCCGGCGACCTGTGCGCCGATCTTCGGGGCGAGATCGCCTCCGGATATGTCGAAAGCACCGCCGCGATCGCCGCCGCGCTGGTGGCGGCGCTGGGCGGCCCGGCGTTCGCCGCCGGGACGAT
>JBHWTG010000100.1:0-5764 GCA_043427735.1 Tsuneonella sp.
CCGCCAGCGCCGCGGCGAGCGCCTCCGGAGAGGCGGCCTCGGCCGGTGCACCGCTTGCCTGGGCGGAGTGGATCGCCGGGGCGGGCGCCAGCGCCTGCGCGCGCTCGCTCTCCCGCTCGCGGGCCTCGGGGGCGGCCAGCAGCTCGCCGTCGGCGTCCGGATCGGTCAGCCCCAGCTTGTCGCGCACTTCGGACTGCTGCACCCTCAGCCCCAGCGGCACCAGCTTGGCCAGGCTGTCGGTCAGCTGGGCGATGTCCTCGGGCTTGGGCCGGGCGATGGTCAGCCGCGGATAGGCTTTCTGCGGCCCGAACTCGAGATCGATCCACGGGCGCACCAGATCGCGGTTGATCACTGCCGACAGGCTCTTGCAGTCCGCGGTCTCGATGTCGCCGCGCACTTCGTTGTGCACGTCGGCTTGGCCCGATCCGATCCCGCCCGCGGCCGCGTCGGTGGTGTTGGTCTGGCCCAGCACCGCCTTCGACACCTGCCGGTCGAGCCAGTCGGCCCGGCGCTCGTAGAGGTCCGAACCGGCGGTGACGTTCTTCGCCTCGACGAACTGGATCTCCATGCTGCTCGGCACGATCGCCGCGCAGTCGCCGGCGATGTTGGCCACCGCGCGGAACAGCGTCGCCTTGTCTTCCTTGCTCGCGCTTTCGTGGAACTTGCCGATCCGCACCGGCTGGCCATAGGTCTGGGTGAAGATCGCCCAGTCGCGCTGGGTGTACGCCTTGAACATCCACGCCCAGCTGGCGAGCCGCGCCACGCCCGAGCGGATCGGCAGCCCGCTCTTCGCCTTGATCTGCGCGATGATGAACTTGAATCCCGGCAGCGGCCCGGCGGGCCGGGTGCCGTCTTCGCCCCCGCGCAGCAACGGGGTACGCAGGTCGCGCCGTTCGAAGGTGAAGTGCCGCGGGTCGCGCCATTCGAGCCGGCCGGGCCACAGCTGCCCTTCGGAGACATCCCACATGATCTCGGTGAAGCTGATCCCCTTGCCGATCGCGTCGAGCATGTCGAACACCTCGTCCGACAGCTCGTCGCGGCGGACCCACTCGCGGATCATGTCGGCCATCGCCACGTCGCGTGCCGCGTCGCTCGCCGCCTCGACCGTGATGTCGATCTGGCTGACCGCGCGCTTGCGGGTCGCCAGCACGCCCGCGTAATGGAGGTCGCGCTCCTCGATGATCTCGGCCAGCTCGAAGTACTCGAGCGGCTCGCCCTGGTCCGCGTCGCGCAGGATCTGCGCCAGCCTTCCCGGGGTCATCCCGTCGGCCGGATAGTTCGCCATCGGCGAGCGTACCCCGCCGATCGTGGGCCCCGCCACCTCGCGCCGCAGCGTCTCGCGCTTCAGCGGCCGCCCGTGGGCGTCGACCAGCCCGGAGCCTTTGTCGGCTGCCATCTACAGTCCCCTCGGATTGAACCGCGCGCCCAGCGCGCCGCCGTACTCGTCGCGCGCGTCGAACTCGTCGGGCAGGTTCCAGCCGTCGCCGCCGCGCCGCCCGATCGGCTCGTAGGAATAGCTGGTGCCGCCGGCGAGATCGCACGCCCGGCTGGCCAGCGCGTAGGCCCAGAAGCGGTCGGCGTGAACCTCGCCCTCGTTGACGATGCGAATCCCGCCCGACTGCTCGCTGCCCAGCTTCTTGATCGCCAGCAGATCGGCCCGCGTCGCCGGGTCGGGCCGGATGCGGATGCGCCGCTCCTGGAACCGCTTGGCGAGGCTCATCGCCAGGTCGGTGCGCGTGGGGCCGGTCAGCAGCTCGCCGACCACCCGCAGCGCACCGTGCTTGCGCTGCGCGTCCTCGACCACCTTCTCGCCCATGCCGGTCTGGTCGATCCGCGCCTGGGCGATCCGCCGACGCGCGAACAGCCCGTCGAAGAACGCGTCCTGGTGCGCGAAGCTCTGGCCGATATCCTCGTAGGTATCGCGCTGCCACAGCACGTCGCCGACCAGCTCCATGCAGTACTGCACCTGGCCATCGCGGCGGCGGGCGACATCGCGCCCGACGTAGCACAGCCCGCCGCGGTAATGGTCGGGCACTCCGCAGCTGTCGTCCTCGCACGCGAGGATGTCCTCGATCGACAGCAGCGCGCCAGTGCCGATCCGCGGGACGCAGTCGAGTTCCTGCTCGGCCGCCTCGCCGTAGCTCGCGCGGATCGCCGCTTCCCATTCGGCCTTCGGCGGCACCTGGGTGCCCTTGGTCTTCGCCACCAGCGCGATCCGCTCGTACAGCCCGTCGGCCATCGCATCGGCGAACGTGATGGTCTCGACGCGGCCGGCGCGGCGGCCGCTGCGGATCTCGCCGATCAGCGCGTTGAACGGGTTGGCGACACCGTAATGCGTGCTGATCACCACCACCTGGCCGCCCCAGATCAGCAGCGCCATCGCCGAATCGATCACTTCTCTCACGTCCTTGTGGAACGCGGCCTCGTCGATCACCACCACGCCCTGCTTGCCGCGCAGCGCGCGCGGCACGCTCGGCAGCGCGGTGACCCGCAGCCCCGACGCCATCCGGATCGAGAACGCCCTGACGCCCTTCTCCGCGCCCTCCTGCCCGCCCTCGAGTACTTCCTCCTCGATCTCGCCCGCCACCAGGCCGAAGGCGCGCGCCCACATCGCGCAGACCTCGATGAACTCGATGGTCATGTCCTTGTCGTAGCCCATGTACCAGACGTTCTGCCCGCCGGCCGCGGGCGCGCTGGCGGCCTTGAGCACGGCGAACGCCGCGACGCCCCAGGTCAGCCCGATGCGGCGGCTCTTCTCGATCGCCAGCACCTGCGTGCCCGCGAACAGCTCGTCGATCACCCGGCGCTGATAGCCGAGCAGCAGGTCGCCCCGCGGCAGTCCCGCGAACGCGCGCTCGGCCGCGGCGCGGTCCTGCGCCTGGTCGGCCGAGGTGACGATCGGGCCTTCGCGCTCGATCACTGAGCGGGCTCCGGCAGCCTGACAGCGAGGTCGACGTCCATGCCGATCGCCTGCCGCACCGCCTCCGCAATCGCAGCGACATCGATGTTGACCGCCTGATGCGGGCGATCGACCACGATCGAGGCAGCCAGCGTCGGCGCCTCGAACAGCGCCAGGGGGAGCGTCATCCTGAGGTTGATCGCCCGCTCGAGACGGTCGAGCTTGGGCGCCCCCGCGGTTACCCGAACGCCCGGACGCCGGTTGTATGCCGGCGTGCGCGGATCGCCGGGATGCACCACCAGCCAGCAGTCGATGATGACCTGCTGCTTGCCCGGGTCTATGGAGCCGAAGTGCTTCACTGGCCACCCCCAGCTGCCTCGGCAGCTTCCTTCTGTTGAACGGTCCGAACGGCTTCTTCGACATTGGCCCGATAGTCGGCGATCGGGCCGTTGGCGTAGGTGTCGAAGATCGCCCGATTGAGCGCCTTCGGCACCCGCCGCCAGTGCGGCCAGCACATCAGCTGCCGATCTTTCGCCGGCCGGGTGCAGCCGGGGATGGCGCAGGCGTGGCTCACCCCTCGCTCCCCAGCACCGCGAAGCGGATCGCCTCGACCGTATCCCTGCTCAGGCCCTTGTTGCGCGCGGCGGTCACCGCCTTCTCGGCCGCGTCCCTGGTCGCCTTCTCGGCCGCGCGCTTCTCGGCGCGCTCGACCACCTCGAGCTCGGTGCGCCGCATCAGCGCGACGTTGCGCAGCGCCTCGCTGAACTCCTTGGCTTCCTTGGGGGACAGCTGGATGCCTTCGCCGTCCTTCGCGGCGAGCATCAGCCGGAACATGTTCGCCTGCAGCAGCTGGGCGTTCATGTCGAGCAGCTGCGCCCCGCCCTTGCCGCCGGCCTCCTTCGCCAGCGCCTCGGCGTAGATCTGCGTCTGCTTGAGGTCGGCGGTCACCTCGGCCAGCCCGCGCACGTGCCGCCCCAGCGCCGAACGGCTGATGTGCCCCTGCCCGATCTCGACCAGCTTGCCGCGGATCTCGTCGATCGACCAGCCCCGATCGATCCGCAGTTGCGCGATCAGCTCGCGCACTTCGGCATCGAGCTTGTCGACCGTGCTCGGCCGATGCGCCCGCGCCCGGCGGGCTTTCGCTGCGGACGGGCTCAGCGCCACCGCCGCCTACCGCGCGGGCCCACGACTGGGATGCGGTCGCTGCACGCCGGGCACGCTCGCGCGGCCGGCCGCGACATCGAGCCCGCGCTCGGTCAGCGTGGCGATCGACATGTCGCCGAGCGCGCGCAGCGTCACCAGCCGGTGCTCCTCGAGCCAGACCAGGTGCCCGCGCAGCTGTTCGTTGGTGCACCCGTGCCCGATCGCGCGCACCGCGTCGGCGATCACCACGTCGTTGGCGCGGTACTCGGGCAGGTCCGCCAGCAGCCGCAGCGCCGCCGCGCGGACATAGCCGTCGTGCACCGCGGCGAAATCGTCTTTCAGGCTCATTTCATGCCCCTCTCGGTGATTACCTGGTAGACCATGTCCACCTGCTTGCAGACGCCGTCGACGCGCGCGGATGTCTCGGCCACCCGCTCGAGGATTTTCTCGATGAAGCCGGGCACCTGGTGGGTGATCGCCGCGTTCGCCTCGGTCTTGCGCTCGATCCCCTGCATCGTCAGGTTGGTCACCCGCAGGCTCTCGGCGGTCGCCTCGACCACCGTGTGGCTCGACGATGCGAGCGACTGCATCTTGGCGAGGTCGCGATCGACCGCGTCGAGCCGGTCGTCGAGCCGGTCGATCAGCGCGAACTTGCGATCCCATTCCTCGAACCGGGCCTCGATCCGGTCGATGTCGCCTTTGGTCGCCGCGCGCTGCTCGAACTCGGCGATGCGCGTCTCGAAACGGCCCACATTGGTCTTCAGATGGCTCATGTCGTGGTCGAGCGTGTCCAGCCGCCGGTTCAGGCCCCCGGTGCTCACCGGGTTCGCCGCGCCGCCCCGGAAGACCGCGAAGGCCATCCCCGCTAGGATCAGCGTGATCAAGGCGGCCTCGAGCCAGCTACTGAACATCGTTCGGACCCTTTCCGTCGTGTGCCTGGACGCCGAGCAGCCGGGCGATCGCGCGCACCTTGTCCAGCGCCACCGCCTTCAGCTCTTCGCCGACCTGCTCGATCAGCGAGTAGCCCGAGAAGCCGAGCCCGATCGCTATAGTGAAGGCGAACAGCGCGCTCGGCTGCCGCTCGATCACCCACACCTCGACCGCGACCAGCATGATCAGCGACATCAGCACGAACAGTCCGGTGCTCAGCTCGCTCTCGCCCCTGCGCGCGAAGGGCCGCGCGCCGAGCACGCCGATGGCGCCGAGCAGGCAGGTGACCGGCGGAATCGTCACCCCGTCGACCGTGAACGCGAACAGGTCCGCCAGCCGCGGCGCGGGATCGACCGCCGCGGCGGCGAGCGCGAGCGGCGTCCACCCGGCGAAGAACTTGCCAACCGAAACGCCCAGCGCGCTCATGCCCGCTGTCCCTGCCGGCGGTGCTCGAACGCGGTCTGGCAACCGATGCAGCGCTCGGCCGACGGCAGCGCCGCGCGCCGCGCCGCCGGGATCGGCTCGTCGCACTCAACGCAGACCTCCTCGCCTTCGGCCGCCAGGCCGTCGCGGATCCGCGCGATCGCGCTCTCGCTCAGCGTCCGCTGGGTGAGCTCGCTCGTCTCGATCGCCCGTTCGTCGAAGAACATGCGGCTAATCCCGCTCGTCCTGAGACTGCCGCGCGAAAGGACATTGCGCCGCCGCGTCGGCCAGGCGATCCTCGAGCTGCCCGGCCCAGGCGAGCACCGCGTTCAGCCAGGCAAATCCCGCGGCGCTGCCCTCCAGCAACTT
>JBHWTG010000101.1:0-4800 GCA_043427735.1 Tsuneonella sp.
TAAGTCACCAAGAAATCCTATCGCATCCCCGGCGGGGGCGGGGCGCGCGGCTACACCCCGTTCGGCACCGAGCGGGCCAAGGGGGCCGAGGTCCACGATCTCAAGGAATTCTGGCACGTCGGGCGCGAGCTGCCCGAAGGGCACCCGCTCGGCGCATACATGGCCGCCAACGTCTGGCCGCGCGAGGTCGAAGGCTTCCGCGAGACCTTCACCGAGCTTTACGCGGCGTTCGAGAAAGCCGGCGAGCGCGTGCTCGAGGCGATCGCGCTGCACCTCGGGCTCGAGCGCGAGTGGTTCAAGCCGACCGTGGCCGACGGCAACTCGGTGATGCGGCTGCTGCATTACCCGCCGCTCGACGGGCCGCATGCCGAAGGGGCGATCCGCGCCGCCGCGCACGGGGACATCAACACCATCACCCTGCTGCTCGGCGCCGAGGAAGCGGGCCTCGAGCTGCTCACCGCGAGCGGCGAGTGGAAGGCGATCGACGTGCCCGAAGGCGCGCTGGTGGTGAACATCGGCGACATGCTCGACCGGCTGACCAACCACCGGCTGAAATCGACCACGCACCGGGTGGTCAATCCGCGGGGAGCGGCGGCCTATCGCAGCCGGTTCTCGATGCCGTTCTTCCTGCACTTCCGCCCCGATTTCACGATCGAGACGCTGCCCGGCTGCATCGACCCGGCCCGGCCCGACGACCATCCCGAGCCGATCTCGAGCCACGAGTTTCTTCAGCAGCGGCTGCGCGAGATCAACCTGGCCTGATTCGGGCCGATGGCGCGGGTGCTCCCGCCGCGGTCGAATCTCCCCGGTTGTTGCAGACTCGCAACACGAAATTCTGATTGTTAATCAGGGGGCTTAGGGGCGGAGCCGGCGGTGTGGAAATCTCCCCCCGGGTTTGTCATTGCAACGCAACAAAACTTGCGCCTTGGCCAGCGCAAGCACGGCCCGAGACGAGGCCGGCCGACCTCTCCATCATCGAATGCAAGGGACCGTCATTCCATGAAGCTCAAGTATCTGCTGGCCGCCAGCGTCGTCAGCCTGTCCGCCGCCGCGACCCTCACCCCCGCGCCCGCTTTCGCCCAGCAGATCACCTCGGGTGTCCAGGGGACGGTCAACGACGAGGCGGGCAACCCGCTGGCCGGCGCGACGGTGACGGTGACCGACACCCGCACGGGTGCCTCGCGTGAGCTCACGACCGATGGCAGCGGGACGTTCCGCGCCGACGGTCTCGTCACCGGAGGCCCATACACCGTCGCTGCCAATGCCGGCGGCTTCGAAGGGCAGACGGTGCAGGACGTATTCCTCAACCTCCAGGGCAATACCGACCTCACCTTCACCCTTACCTCCGGTTCGGGTGAAATCGTCGTCACCGGCGCGCGCGTGCAGTTGAGCCAGCGCGCGATCGGCCCCGGCCAGTCGTTCGGCACCGAGACGATCGAGGCGTTCCCTTCGATCAGCCGCGACGTGCGCGACATCATCCGGATCGATCCGCGCGTGAGCCTCGATCGGTCGAACGAGGTCGATCGCGTGTCGTGCCTCGGCGGCAACGACCGGTCGAATGCGTTCACCGTCGACGGCATCGCGCAGTCGGACCTGTTCGGCCTCAACGGCACCCCGTTCGCCAGCCGCAATTCGCTGCCGCTGCCCTACGACGCGGTGCGCGAAACCTCGGTCGAGTTCGCCCCGTTCGACGTGCAGTACGGCCAGTTCACCGGCTGCGCGATCAACGTCGTCACCAAGTCCGGCTCGAACGCGCTGCACGGGTCGGCTTTCTTCACCTACGCCAGCGACAGCCTGCAAGGCAGCTCCGCCGGAGGTCGCGACTTTTCGGCCAGCCCCTACGAGGAATACCGTTACGGGGCGACGCTCGGCGGCCCTATCATCCGCGATCGGCTGTTCTTCTTCCTCGGGTACGAGAAGACCGACCTGTCGGACAGCTTTGAATTCGGGCCGGCCGGGCAGGGCTATCCCAACGAGCTCGACTTCGTCACCAACGCCGATTTTGAGCGCTTCTCGCAGATCCTCAGCTCCACCTACGGCTTCGAAACCGGGGGCCTGGCGCTTAGCCTGCCCGAAACGAGCACGCGCTATTTCGGCCGTCTCGACGCCTATCTGACGGACGATCACCGGCTCGAGGCAACCTATCAGCGCCTCGAGGAGCAGAACGTCGAAGAAGACGATTTCTCCAGCACGAGCAACATCTTCACCGGCTACAACAGCTTCGAGCTCGAAGGCACCGAGAGCGATTACTACTCGGTCCGGCTGTATTCGGACTGGACCGACAACTTCTCGACCGAGCTGCGCGCCAGCCGGGCGATCGTCCAGGACGTCCAGGGGCCGGTCGGCGGCGGCGAGGCGCAGAGCGACGATCCGATGCCGCGCTTCGTGGTCGGCGTGACCAACGGCGGCGAGAACGGCTCGCTTCTCGCGGGTCCGGGCTTCTCGCGCACCTCGAACGACCTCAAGACGACGGTGACCCAGATCAAGGCGCTCGGTCGCATCCAGGAAGGTGCGCACACGATCACGCTCGGCGGGGAGATCAACGAGCTCAAGGTGTTCAACCTGTTCGCGCAGAACTCCACCGGCACCCTGACCTTCAACAACCTCGACGACTTCGCCAACGGCATCCTCTCGGGCGGGAGCAACACCTTCCCCAGCGCCGACCAGATCGTCGCCGGGCAAAGCGCCGGCGCGTACGGCAACTTCACCGCCAGCGGCGACATCAACGACGCGGCCGCGCGGTGGAAGCGGCGGACCTGGTCGTTCTATGCGCAGGACGAATGGGAAGCGACCGACTCGCTCGACCTGATCGGCGGCGTGCGGGTCGAGTGGCTGTCGGGCGACGCGCCGACGCACAACCCCAACTTCTTCAACCGCTACGGCTTCACCAACGCGATCAGCTTCGGCAAGCTCGACCCGGCGATCCTGCCGCGGCTGGGCGCGACCTACAACTTCAACAACGACGGCTTCTTCTCGGGCACGCAGGTCAAGGCCGGCGTCGGCCGGTTCACCGGCGGCGACCCGGCGGTCTACTTCTCGAACGCGTTCTCCAACAACGGGTTCGTCACCGGCTTCGGCCAGACCGGGGCGAACGCCAACGCCTCGCAAGGGACCGCGGCGTGCTTCCCGACCACCGGCCCGCGCGCCGACGTGGTGGTCGGCGGCGCGTTCACCGGCATCCCGGCGTGCGTGACCTCCAACGCCGCGATCCAGTCGGCCCGGGGCCTCGCCGATACCCAGTCGACCGATCCCGATCTCAAGATGCCGACCGTGTGGCGCGCCAACCTCGGGCTCGCCACCACTTTCGGCACGCCGACCGGCTTCTTCAGCGACTGGAACCTGGCGCTCGACTTCATCTACTCGCGGTTCGAGAACCCGGTGGACTTCGTCGACCTCTCGCAGGTGGTCGACACCCGGCTGGGGCTCAGCGGCTTCACGGTCGACGGCCGGCCGATCTATCGGGCGATCGATCCGACGGCCCCCGGGTGCACGGCGCGGCTGCAGAACCAGGGCGGCGTCCCGCCGACCTACACCGGCGTGACCTCGGCGTGCTTCAACACCGGCCGCGACGACGAGATCCAGCTGACCAACGGCCTGGCCTACGAGAGCAAGATCGCCTCGGCGATCCTGTCGAAGAACTGGCGCCGCGGCATCTTCACCGAGGGCGGTGGCATCAACTTCAACCTCGGCTACGCGTTCACCGACTCGCAGAACAACCGCAACAACAACAGCTCGACCGCCACTTCGAGCTACGACATCAGCGCGGCGGCAGACCGGCAGGTCTCGGCCGTGGCGCGGAGCGAATACGCCTCGCGGCACAATATCACCCTCGGTCTCAACGTCCGCGAGCAGTTCTTCGGCGACAACGATACGAGCTTCGGCTTCGTGTTCGTCGCCCGCTCGGGCCGTCCGTTCTCGGTGGTGTGGGACAACGCCCCGGCGCAGGTGCTCAACGACAGCGCGAGCGGCGACTTCAACTCGCTGTTCTACGTGCCCACCGGGCCGAGCGATCCGAACGTCGTGATTGCCGACACGGCGTTCGCGTCGGCGCTCGATACGTTCATCTCGAACACCCCGTGCGTCGCCAAGTATCGCGGCCAGACCCTGCCGCGCAATTCCTGCTCGAACCCGTGGTTCTACGACCTCGACCTGCGGTTCAGCCAGGAGCTGCCCGGGCCGATGTCGATGTTCGGCGTAAAGGACGACAAGCTCAAGCTGTTCGTGGACTTCGACAACTTCCTCAACCTGCTGGACGAGGATGCCAACGTGTTCGAGCGCTACAGCTACACCGAAGGTCTGGTCCGTGCCGACATCCAGACCGGCACCGGCAAGTATATCTACACGCCGATCACCGCCCAGTACCAAAACGGCATCGTCAGGTTCCGCGACCCGGTGGTGCAGAGCTCCTCTTCGCTGTGGAAGATCCAGCTCGGCGTCAGCTACGAGTTCTAGGCTTCCGGCGCCTCGATAGCCAGGCGGCGGCGCTCCTCGATGGAGCGCCGCCGTTGTCGCCTTGGGGTTGCGGAACGTGCCCGCGGGGGGCACCGTTGAGCGGCCATGGCGGCCAACGACAACTTCGCCAGTGCCTCGCGTCGCTCTCGGCCGGCGACGCTCGCCGCGATTGTCGCGTTCCATCTGCTGGCGCTCTACGGACTCGGTAGGGCGTTCGCCCCGCAGGCGCTCGCGGGCGTCGAGAACGCGGTGCTCTCGGCGGTTACCGTGACCGTCGAGACGAGGGAGTTCAGCCCGCCGCCCGAGCCCGAGCCCCAACCGGAGCCCGACGCCGGCGCCGCGGAGAGA
>JBHWTG010000102.1:0-3104 GCA_043427735.1 Tsuneonella sp.
ACCTCGCCCGCCGCGGCGGCGAACGCGGCGTAGCGCGCGTCGAGCCGCTGCTGCGCGGTGCCGCCCCATTGCTTTTCGAGCGCGTAAAGGGCTTCGAGCCCCTTCTGCGGGTCGAACAGGAAGGTCGTGACGTCGCGCGCGATGGGGTACGCCGCGCCCGAGCCGCCGCCATGCTCGATCACCACCGCGCCTGCGTAACGCGGCTTGTCGAATGGCGCGAAGAAGATGAACAGGCCGTGGTCGCGGTATTTCCACAAGCCGCCCTTGCCGCTCGAGATGTTGAGGCCGACGACCTGCGCGGTGCCGGTCTTGCCCGCCATCAGGACATCATCGAGCGGCAGCTTGGCGCGACCGGCGGTGCCGGGCCCGTTGACCACGTCGCTCATCGCCTGCTGGATCACTTCGACGTGATTGCCGTGGAAGTTCATCGACGCGGGGCGCGGCAGGCTGGGGTCGAGCAACAAGCGCGGCATGAGCTTGCGCCCGGTCGCCAGGCGCCCGGCCATGACGGCGAGCTGCAGCGGGTTGGCGAGCATGTAGCCCTGGCCGATGGTCGCGTTGACGGTGTCGTACGGCTGCCAGGGCTGGCCGTATTTCTTGAGCTTCCAGGCCGGATCGGGGACCGTGCCGTAGAACTGGCTGAGTACGGGCAGCGGAAACTCCTCGCCCATTCCGCAGCGCTTCGCCATCGGCGCGATCACGTCCATCCCGAGCTTCTGGGCGAAGTGGTAGAAATAGACGTCGCACGACTGGTAGATCGCCTTGGCCATGTCGACCGTGCCGTGGCCGCGCCGCTGCCAGCAGTGGAACACCCGGTTGCCGACCCGCAGACCCCCGCCGCAACCGACGGTCGCCTTGGGATCGAGACCGGCCTCGAGGAAGGCCATCGCCACCATTGGCTTGACCGTCGAGCCTGGCGGATAGAGCCCCTTGAGGACCTTGTTGCGCAGCGGCACCCGCTCGTCCTGGCTGAGCATCGCGTATTCGACACGGCCGATGCCGTCGGAGAAGCTGTTGGGATCGAAGCTCGGCATCGATGCCATGCACAGCAGGTCGCCGGTCTTGCAATCGAGGACCACGACCGACCCGGACTCGGTTCCCAGGCGGCGCGCGGCATAATCCTGCAGCGGCCCGTCGATGGTGAGCCGGACGGGCTTGCCCTGGATGTCCTCGCGCGTCTCCAGATCGCGCACCATGCGGCCCGATGCGGTGACCTCGACCCGCCGCGCGCCGGGCACCCCGCGGAGCCGCTGCTCGAACTGCTTCTCGATCCCGTCCTTGCCGATCTTGTAGCCCGGGGTGATCAGGATCGGGTTGCGCTCTTCTTCGTATTCCTCGGCACTCGCGGGGCCGACGAAGCCGATCAGGTGACCCACCGCGGGGCCGGTCGGGTAGAATCGGCTGAACCCCCGCTGCGGGACGACGCCGGGGAGATCGGGCAGGCGCACGCTGACCGCGGCGAACTGCTCGTAGTCGAGCCCGCTGGCAACTTCGATCGGGGCGAACCCGCGCGCCTGATCGATCTTGTCGAACAGATCGCGCACCTTTTCCTGGTCGAGGCCCAGGATCGGCGCGAGCTGGGCGATCTCCGCCTTCGGATCGCGCATCCGCTCGGGAATGATGTCGACCCGGAAATCGGCCTTGTTCGAGGCCAGCGGGGCGCCGTTGCGGTCGAGGATCCAGCCGCGCCGCGGCGGAATCAAGGAGAGATTGACCCGGTTGCTCTCGGCCTCGGTCTGGTATTTCTCGTTCTCGAAGATCGAGAGGTAGGCCATCCGCGCGGCGAGCAGCACGCCGATGCCGCCCTGCACCGCCCCGATCACGAATCCCCGCCGCTCGAAGGTGGCGTTGAGCGTCGCGGGGCTGACGATCGCCCGCGCGCGGCGCGGCCGGCGGCGCTTCAGCATCATCCGACCATCCGCACGCGGCGCAGGCGCAAGCGATCGAGCACGGCGACGAACCGGGCGAGCAGGGGAAAGGTGATCAGCGTAACCGCCAGCTGCGGAGCGAGCATGACGAGCGCCGTTCCGCTGACGCGAGCGCCCGAGAACACGGCGGCGATCACGAGATACCAGGTCGCGATCACCCCGGCGACGATCCAGTCCTGAACGAACCCCCGCCAGGGAAACCGGGTCTCGATGATCTCCAGGGCGAGCATGGTCAGCGACCACAGCAGCATGGCGCTGCCGAATGGCTGCCCGCTGAACAGATCGTCGAACAGGCCGAGCGGAAACCCGGCCCAGATCGGCAGCAGACCGGGGCGCACCAGCCGCCATCCGAGCAGCATAAGATAGCCGAGCGGGGGCATCAGCGGCACCGCGCTGGCGATCGCCAGCTGCGGCAGCAACGAGCCGAGCATGATCGACGCCCACGGCACCGCATAGGCGAGCAGCGGGGAATGCGCGCGATTGATCTTGCTGCCGTACGGATCGCGCCGGGCGCGCGGCGAAAGCTGGCCGATCATTCCTCGATCGCCTCGCCCACCGGCGTGCGCGCCGCGTCGACCGCGCGCGGTTGCCAGATCGGCTCGACCGCGACGAAGTCGGTCGCGGCCGGGTCGCTGATGACCGCGGCCACCGCGCCATCGGGGGTGACTTCCTGAACGATGGCAACCGCGATGCCGGGGCGGTAGTAGCCCCCCGCGCCGCTGGTGACGAACACGTCGCCTTTCTTGAGCGGGTTGATGCCGAGGTTGATCAGGCGGATGCGCAGGCGGCCGTCGCCGCGCCCCTCGGCGAATGCAACCACCTCGTCCTTCGAGCGGCGCACCGGGATGACGCTCTCGCTGTCGGCGAGCAGGAGCACGCGCGAGCTTTCGGCGCCGACCTCGAGGATACGGCCGACGATGCCGCGCGGCGATCGCACCGGCATGCCCACGCGAACCCCCTGGTTGCGTCCCGCGCCGAGGTACGCGAACCGCCGCGTGCTCGCCGCGCTCGATCCGACCAGCCGCGCGATCGCCACCGGCTTCACCTCGCTTTCGCGGAAGCCGAGGAGGGTCTTGAGCCGGGCGTTCTCGGTCTTCACCGCCTCAGCCTCCTTCAGGCGGATGCGCGCGAGTTCTACTTCTCGTTTGAGCTCGGCGTTCTGGCTGCCGGCGACAG
>JBHWTG010000103.1:0-6794 GCA_043427735.1 Tsuneonella sp.
GGAGTTCGCGCACGTCGACGGCGACGGCGCGGTGAGCGCGGCGGTGGCCGACGCGGCGCTCACCCGGCTCGAGATCGACCAGCTTGGCCTCGATGCGATGGACCGCCGCTACTTGAGGATGATCGCCGAGATCTACAAGGGCGGTCCGGTGGGGGTCGAGACGCTCGCTGCGGGGCTCGCCGAGCCGCGCGACACGATCGAGGAAGTGGTCGAGCCGTATCTGATCCAGCTCGGTCTCGTCGCCCGCACCGCGCGCGGGCGGTGCCTCAACGACGCGGGCTGGTTGCACCTCGAGCTGGCGCCGCCGGCGGGCACGCAGGGCGGCCTGTTCGCCCCCGGCAAATAAGCGGCCGATAGCGGGCGATTCGCCCGTTAACCCCACGCTTACCGCGATTTACCTTTTCGGCCGGTTAAGCTGCCCGGGCAAACGGTTCCGTTCCGGGACAGACCGGCCCGCGGTCAGCCACAGGGGGCATAAAATCGCCCCGCGCGGCGAACATTCTTGGTTAACCCGATTGTCGCTGGCGCCCGGCTGCCGTTTCCTGATGCGACAGGGGCATGGCTTCCTCCGGACCCGCCGGCGGCAGCCTCCCCGAGAGGAAACGAGAGTACAGCCCATGTCGGTCAAGATGGCCCTGGCGAAACTGTCCGCAACCGCCGCCGGAACCGCGCTTCTGGCAGGGGGCGCGCTGCACGTCGCCGAAACGCAGGCGGCGAGCACCACCTCGGTTAAGTCGGTGAAGTCGGTCAAGGCCAAGCCGGTCCGCTACGTCAAGCCGCGGCCGGTGGCGCAGCGGCACGTGCCCAAGACCGTCCAGCGCAAGCGGCGCATCGTCAAGCGCGAGGTCGAATGCGTGCCCGCCGGGCCCGCGGCGATCGGCGCTTACGGCGCCACCTCGGGCGGGGTCTATTCGGATACCGAGATGGCCTGCCCCCCGGTTTACCAATATGCGATGGCGCCGATCGCGCTGCCGCCCCCGGCACCGGTCGGCGGCGGGAGCAGCGGCGGGGTTACCGTGATCGGCGGCAGCGGCGGCTTCGGCGGCTTCGGCGGCGGGTTCTTCGGGGGGTTCTTCGGCGGCGGCTCGAGCAGCGGCGGCAGCGTGGTTGTCAGCACCTCGACCACCACCAGCGGCTCGACCTCGGGGACCTCGGGCGTCGTCATCGATATCGACAACTCGAACAACGGCGGATCGACCTCGACCTCATCGGGCGGGTCGAGCACCAGCACCAGCGGCGGGTCGACCTCGACTTCGACCGGAGGGTTCACCTCGACGGGCGGTTCGACTTCGACTTCCACGGGCGGGTTCACCTCCACCACGACCGGGGGCTCGACATCCACCTCGACCGGCGGGATCACCAGCACGAGCACCTCGAGCTCGGGCAACGTGACCAGCACCAGCTCGTCGTCGACCTCGGGCAACGTCAGCAGCACCTCGTCCTCGTCGAGCTCGTCCTCCAGTTCGTCGTCCTCGAGCTCGTCGTCGTCGGGCAGCAGCTCGAGCTCGGGCGGCTCGTCGGGCAAGCCCGGCCACGGTTCGTCGAGCTACGGCGGGTCGAGCGGCAAGCCCGGCCACGGCTCGTCGAGCTACGGCGGATCGAGCGGACATCACGGCTCGTCGAGCCACGGCGGGTCGAGCGGCTCGTCGGGATCGAGCGGGTCGAGCTCGGGCGGCAGCGGTTCGTCCTCGGGCAGCTCGTCGTCCTCCACCTCGACCAGCGGCTCGAGCTCGGGCAGCACCAGCGGCTGGTCGACCAGCGGATCGAGCTCCGGCAACATGACCACCTCGACCAGCTCGAGCACCACCGGGTCCACCTCGGGCTCCTCGTCGAGCAGCAGCAGCTCGTCCTCCTCCAGCTCGAGCAGCAGCTCCTCGTCGGGTTCGTCGAGCGGCTGGCACGGCTCGTCGAGCGGCACCCCGGTGCCCGCTCCGCCGATGACGATCCTGTTCGGCGCGGCCGCGGCCGCGGCGCTCCTGCGGCGCAGGAAAAAGACCAAGCAGGCGGACTGAGCCTCGAAGCAGACCGCCGAGCGGGGGCGGCTTCCGTAAGGGAGCCGCCCCTTTCGCGACCACAGGACGTCGCCCGGCCTTGAGCCGGGGCTAGGCTGTTCCTTGAACGTGGCGCTTAGATTAGCCTGCCCCGGGTCACGCCCTGGGCGACGGGTTCGTGGCGTGAGTCAAGCCGCCAGCTTTCTCAGCACATAGTGCAGGATGCCGCCGTTAAGGTAGTATTCGAGCTCGTTGGCGGTATCGATGCGGCACTTGGCGGTGAAGCTGGCCGTGCTCCCGTCGGCCCGGGTCACCTCGACCTCGATGTCCTGCCCCGGCCTGATCTCGGCGAGGCCGCGGATGGTGAAGGCGTCATCACCCGTGAGGCCGAGCGAGGTGCGGCTCTCCCCGTCCTTGAACTGCAACGGCAGCACACCCATACCGACGAGGTTCGAGCGGTGGATGCGCTCGAAGCTCTCCACGATCACCGCGCGCACCCCGAGCAGGCTGGTGCCCTTGGCCGCCCAGTCGCGCGAGGAGCCGGTGCCGTATTCCTTGCCCGCCAGGATCACCAGCGGGATACCATCGGCCTTGTGCTTCATCGCGGCGTCGTAGATCGGCATGACCTCGCCCGCGTACTTCGTCATCCCGCCTTCGATGCCCGGCACCATCTCGTTCTTGATGCGGATGTTGGCGAACGTGCCGCGCATCATCACCTCGTGATTGCCGCGGCGGCTGCCGTACGAATTGAAGTCGGCCTTGGCGACCTGGTGCTCCTGCAGGTAGCGCCCCGCCGGGCTGTCGGCCTTGATCGAGCCGGCCGGGCTGATGTGGTCGGTGGTTACCGAATCGCCGAGGATCGCGAGCGGCTTGGCGCCCACGATGTCGGTTACCGGAGCCGGGGTCATCTCCATCCCCTCGAAGTACGGCGGGTTGGCGATGTAGGTGCTGCCGGCGCGCCACTGGTAAGTGTCCGAGCCGGTGACGTCGATCGCCCGCCAGTGCTTGTCGCCCTTGTAGACGTCGGCGTAGCGGGCGACGAACATCGCCCGGTCGATCGCGCCGCTGCGCACCTCGGCGATCTCGGCGTTTGTCGGCCAGATGTCCTTGAGGAACACGTCGCCCCCGTCCGAGCCTTGCCCGATGGGGCTGCTGACGAGATCCTCGGTCACCGTGCCCTTGAGCGCGTAGGCGACCACCAGCGGCGGGCTGGCGAGGAAGTTCGCGCGCACGTCGGGCGAAACCCGGCCCTCGAAGTTCCGGTTGCCCGAGAGCACGCTCGCGGCGACCAGATCGTTCTTGTTGATGGCCTCGCTGATCGGCTCGGCGAGCGGGCCGGAGTTGCCGATGCAGGTGGTGCAGCCGTAGCCGACGAGATCGAACCCTATCGCATCGAGATGGGTCTGGAGGCCGGCCTTCTCGAGGTAGTCGGTGACGACCTGGCTGCCGGGCGCAAGGCTGGTCTTGACCCATGGCCTGGGCTTCAGCCCGCGCTCGTTGGCCTTCTTGGCGACGAGCCCGGCCGCGACCATCACGTCGGGATTGGAGGTGTTGGTGCAGCTGGTGATCGCCGCGATCACCACGTCGCCGTCGCCGATGTCGTGACCTTCGCTGTCGACCGCGCAGCGCTTGGGCTTCGACTTGCCGTAGATCTCGCGCAACTGGGTGTTGAACAGATCGTCGACCCCCTGCAGATCGACCCGGTCCTGCGGGCGCTTGGGGCCGGCGAGACTGGCGACCACGCTGCCAAGTTCGAGCTCGAGCGTGTCGGTGAACACCGGGTCCTGGGCCTTCGGATCGATCCACAGCCCCTGCTCGCGGGCGTAGGCTTCGACCAGCGCGATCTGGTCCTCGGTGCGGCCGGTCAGTTTCAGGTATTCCAGCGTCTTGTCGTCGATCCCGAAAAACCCGCAGGTCGCGCCGTATTCGGGGGCCATGTTGGCGAGCGTGGCCCGGTCGGCGAGCGAGAGCGAGGCGAGGCCCGGTCCGAAGTATTCGACGAACCGGCCGACCACCCCGCGCGCGCGCAGCATCTGCGTGCAGGTGAGCACGAGGTCGGTCGCCGTGACCCCCTCCTTGAGCGCGCCGGTAAACTTGAAGCCGACCACCTCGGGGATCAGCATCGAGACCGGCTGGCCGAGCATCGCCGCCTCGGCCTCGATCCCGCCGACGCCCCACCCGAGTACGCCCAGACCGTTGATCATCGTCGTGTGGCTGTCGGTTCCGACGCAGGTGTCGGGATAGGCCACCGTCGCGCCGTTGCCGTCCATGCTGGTCCACACGCACTGGGCGATGTGCTCGAGGTTCACCTGGTGGCAGATGCCCGTCCCCGGCGGCACCGCGGCAAAGTTGTCGAGGCTCTTGGAACCCCACTTGAGGAAGTCGTAGCGTTCGGCGTTGCGCGCATATTCGAGCTCGACGTTCCTCTCGAACGCCTTGGGGTGGCCGAACTCGTCGACCATCACCGAGTGGTCGATCACCAGGTGCACCGGCACCAGCGGGTTGATCTTCTTGGTGTCGCCGCCGAGCTTCGCGATCGCGTCGCGCATCGCGGCGAGGTCGACCACGCACGGCACGCCGGTGAAGTCCTGCATCAGCACGCGCGCCGGGCGGTACTGGATCTCGCCCCCGGTAGCGGGGTTCTTCTGCCAGTCGGCGATCGCCTGAATGTGCCCGACCGAGACGGTGAATCCGGCGTCCTCGAACCGCAGCAGGTTCTCGAGCAGCACCTTCATGCTGAACGGCAGGCGGCTGACGTCGCCGATCTTCTCCGAAGCCTTGGCGAGGGAATAGTAGGCGTAGTCCTTGCCCCCCACCTTCAATGTGCTGCGGGTGCCGAGCGAGTCCTTGCCGACCTGGGTCATGCCTTGCCGAGTCCTTCGAATGTGCGGTGCGGATTTTCGCCCGCGCACCTGCGCGCAAGGCGCTGCGAGGTCAAGGGCAGGGGGCTCAGGCCACCGCCTGTTCGGGCTCGGGCGGGCGGCCGCGGGTGGCGATCCAGCAGCCGGCAACGATCAGCAGCGTGCCCGCGATCGTCGCGCCGGTCACCGGCTCGCGGAAGAACAGCCAGCCGAACAGCGCCGCCCACAGGAAGCCGGTGTACTCGAGCGGGGCGAGCCGCTGGGTTTCGGCGCGCGCGTAGCCCCAGGTGAACAGCAGCGCGCCCGAGACCGACAGTACCGCGCTCACCCCGATGTCGCGCCACTCGGATCCTTGTGGCCATTCGAGGAACCAGGGCGCGAAGCCGGCCAGCGCCAGGAAGGTGATCGCGTTCTGGAACGCCGCCACCTCGAGCGGTTTTGCCACCAGCGCCTGTTGCCGCTGGAGCACGAGGTTCCAGGCATACAGCAGCGCCGAGGCAAGTACCGCCGCAATGCCGAGCGCGGCGCCGTCGCCCATCGTCTCGCGCAGGACCTTGCCGGCGAGGATCACCCCGACGCCCGCCAGTCCCAGTAACGCGCCGACGATCGCGCGGCGCTCTATCCGCTCGCCGAGCAGTACGCTGGCGAGAAACAGCGCGATCAGCGGCGCGATGAAGCTGATCGCGATCGCCTGTGCGAGGGGCAACAGGGTGAGCGAGAAGAAGAACAGGAACGCCATCGCCGCCACCACCACGCCGCGGATCAGGTGGATGCGCAGCACCGCGGGGGCGGGCCATCGGCCGCCGCTTAGCCGCCAGGCCGGAGCGGCTAGCAGGAAGCCGATCGGCGCCCGCAGCAGCAGCGCGCTGTAGGCGCCCACGGCCAGCGCGGCAGCCTTCATGAAAGCGTCCATCCAGCTGAGCAGCCCAATCGCCACGATCGTCGCCAGGACCGGCAGCAGCGGGTGGTCGCGGTGGGGCACGGGCGAGGCGTTCGTGGCAATCGTGCCACCGGTCAAGGCGGATTCAGCCTAGCGACAGCCGCAGTCGTTGATGGAAGTCGCCGGTTGGCGCTAGGGTGCGCCGCATTCGAGGTCGGCGCCGCGGCGGCGCAATTTCAAGGGGCTGGATAGTGATCGTTGGTGTGAAGCGCGCGTGGCTGGTGGGTGCGGCGGCCCTTGCGATATCGGGCGCGATCCCCGGCGCGGCCTCCGCGCAGAGGGCCCCGGAAAACCTCCTTCCGCCCGAAGTCACCCCGGCCAAAGTACCGAGCGGCACCGACGAAGTCACCGCAAACGCCCAGCGCGCGGAGATGGCGGCAACCGTCCAGCCCACCGTGCCCGACGTGCAGGTTTGGTCGGTGGCCGACGCGCGCGCGCTTGCCGCGGTCGTCGCCGGGATCGGCGCCGAAGGGCTCGACCCGAAGGACTACAAGCCGGCCGCGCTCGAGGCAGCCATCGCCGGCGGTCCCGGCGATGCGCTCAACGAAGTCGCCAGCCGCACGTTCGCCTGGCTGGTTGAGGACCTGCGCGACGGGCGCACCCCGATGGAGGCGCGCAAGCAGTGGTTCGTGGTCGATCCCGATCCCGACCGCTACCGCACCGCCGAGGTGATGGCCGAGGCGCTGCGCACCCGTTCGATCGCCGCGAGCCTCGCCGCGCTCAACCCCGAGCATCCCGATTACGCCGCGCTCAAGGCCGAGCTCGCGGCCGCGACCAGCCCCGCGCAGCGCAAGCTGATCCGCGCGAACATGGATCGCTGGCGCTGGCTGGCGAAGGACCTCGGCAGCCAGTACCTGATCACCAACGTGCCCGAATACCAGCTGCGCCTGACGGTGAACGACAAGATTGTGCGCACCTATCGCACCATCGTGGGCAAGCCCGGCCGCACGGCCACGCCGCAGCTGGCCGAATCGGTCGAAGGGGTGATCTTCAACCCGACCT
>JBHWTG010000104.1:0-5982 GCA_043427735.1 Tsuneonella sp.
CCGTCTGGCGTTCACGGTCGATGTCTTGTCTCGCGCCGCGCGCGGCGGCTTGCCGGTCGAATGATTGTCCAATGCCGTTTCCCGCCCGTTCTGGTTGCCCGCCTTGCGAAAAGTTCCGCGGACAGGCGGAATCGATCCTCGCGAACGGGCCTACGAAAGCGGGGAACGATGCGCGCCGGGCTTGGTTCCCTTGCTACCCTGCGGCATGCTCGCGGGGAGGGTTCAGGCCACAGGTGTTCTCGACAGGTGGGGGCGGGGCAATCGCGTTGCAAGTGACAGATCTCGACGGGCGCCGGACGCGGCGGTGGCTCGTGTCCTATCCGCGTGCCACCCCGCTCGCGATCTTCCTGCTGATCCTCGCCATCACCGCGCTCAGCGTGTTCGCCATCGAGCGCGGCGAGCGGCGGCGCGAGGAAGCCGCGTTGTCGGAGACCGCGCAGGCGATCGCCTCGGCGATCGAGCGGCGCGGCAACACCTCGTCGGCCTATCTGCGCGCCGGGGCGGCGCTGTTCGGGACCTACGACCGGGTCCCGGCGAGCCTGTTCCGCCGGTTCGTGAGCGAACTTCGGCTCGATTCGGACTATCGCGGCGCCGAAGGGGTCGGCTGGGCGCAGGCCATCACGCCCGAGGAAATCCCCGAATTCGAGCGGCGCACCGCGGCGGAAGTTGCCGGCATGCGGCCGGTGCGTCCGTTGCCCGAGCCGGGGCGAGGCCAGCTGGTACCCGTCACCTACCTGCAGCCCGACACCGAGCGCAACCGACGCGCGCTGGGGTTCGACATGTATTCCGAGCCCGGGCGCCGCGCGGCGATGGACGAGGCCGAGCGCGCGATGCAGCCGACCGCGAGCGGCCTGGTGCGACTGGTGCAGGACGGCAAGCCGGGCTTCCTCATCTATATGCCGGTGTTCAATCAGGCCGACAGCGGCCGATCGCTCAAGGGTTTCATCTACAGCCCCTTCGACGCCGCGGAGTTTCTCCAGTCGGCGGTGCAGCAAGGCGGCCCGCGGGGCGGCATGGGAGTGCGGCTGTATGGCGGCGCGGAGGGCGATCCGGCGACCCTGCTCGGCGAGATCGAGCCGGCCAGCCGCAGCGGCCGTACGATCAGCCAGATCGTCACGGTCGCCCATCGACCGATGCTGCTGGTGGTCGAATACCCGCGCGGCGAGACGCTCTCGATGCTGTCGATGCTGACGCTGCTGTTCGGCCTGCTGGTGGCGAGCCTGCTGCTGGTGGTGGCGCGGCTGCTGACCCAGCAGGCGATCGAGGACCAGGCCTCGCTCGACTGGCTGGCCGAGCAGAATTCGATCCGCGACACGCTGACCCGCGAGCTCAACCACCGGGTGAAGAACACGCTCGCCAACGTGCTGTCGATCGTCAGCCTGACGCGGCGGCGGGCGGCCAGCCTCGACGAGTTCGCCGAAGGGCTCGATGGCCGCATCCGCGCGCTCTCGGCGACACACGACCTGCTCACCCAGTCGGACTGGAGCACCACGCCGATCCGCGCGGTGATCGAGGCCGAGCTCGCGCCCTACGCCCGGTCGGAAGGGGCTATCGAGCTGGCCGGGCCCGACGTCGAGCTCGCACCCAACGATGCGCTGTCGCTGGGGCTCGCGGTCCACGAGCTGGCGACCAACGCGAGCAAGTACGGCGCGCTGTCGGCGGCCGGCGGCAAGGTGCGCGTGACCTGGGCGCTCGACCGCCCGGACCTGGCGAGCCTGCGCTGGGTCGAGAGCGGGGGGCCGCCGGTGCCGCAGCAGCGTTCGCGCGGGTTCGGCACCGACCTCATCGAAAAGATCGTCGCGCACGAACTGCGCCATCCGGTCGACCTGCGGTTCGACGAAGGCGGGGTGTCGTGCACGCTGCACGTGCCGGTGCGCCAGCCGAGCGAGTTCGAGATTCGCGCGCGGCGACGCGCCGAGACCGCGGCGGGCTGAACCCCGGTTCGAACGGCGGCCGGGAGCGGCGGGCGGCGCACCACGCCCGGCAGAATCAGCCGAGCGGGCGGCTCGAGCCGAAGAACAGCGCCTGGCTGATGGCCGCGCGCACGGTCGATTCCTGGAACGGCTTGGTCACGAGGTAGGTCGGCTCGGGCCGGTCGCCGGTCAGCAGCCGTTCGGGGTACGCGGTGATGAAGATCACCGGCACGCTGTCGATCGCCAGAATATCTTCGACCGCGTCGAGCCCCGACGAACCGTCGGCGAGCTGGATGTCGGCGAGCACCAGCCCGGGGGTGCTCGCGGCGACCACTTCCTGCGCCTGGGTGCGCGTGGCGGCGGTGCCGCAGATTTCGTGCCCGAGCGAGCGAACCAGGTCCTCCAGCTGCATCGAGATCAGCGGCTCGTCTTCGATGATCAGCACGCTGGTGGTCGATTCGCGGTCGATCTCCTCGACCGCCTGCTGGACCATCGTCTCCACGTCGGCGGGATCCATCTCCATGATCTCCGCCGTTTCGGGGACCGAGAAATCCTCCAGCGTGGTGAGCAGCAGCGCCTGGCGATTGAGCGGGGTGATCGTGCGCAGGCGATCCTGCGCGGCGTTCTCGTGATCGGTCTCGCCCCCGTCATCGTTGGCGACCTCGAGATAGGCGCTCGACCAGACTTTGTTGAACGCCTTGTAGAGCGGCACGCGGCCACCGGCGAGCGAGGACTTGAGCTGATCGTCGGCCAGCGCGGCTTCGAGCGTCGCGCGCACGAACGCGTCCCCGGTGTGCTGCGATCCCGTGAGCGCGCGCGCGTAGCGCCGCAGATATGGCAGGTTCGCGGCGACCTGATCCCCGAGCGACATGTATTCCCTTCCGTCTATTCTGCGCACCAAACGTGGACCTTCGCCTATGGTTCCGTTGGCGGTCTGACAAGCGTGGACGGCAAAAGGCGCGGCCCGGCGGCGGTGGCCCCACCGGTCCGGCGATCGCGGGATGAGCGCGCGGAGATCGGAAGGACCGGGGCACCCACCCAGAAAAATGTGTTGTTTTTCAGCACAATCAGGCTCTTTCCCAGGCTGGCGAAAAAATTTCGAGCCACCCGGGAACGGCAAAACGGGTGGCGCATTTTACCATTGTCACCGCCGAGACCCCCCCTCCCGTCCAAGCGGCTGGTGATACGATCCCGAAGGGCCTCCGCTCTGAACGCAGAGCGGAGGCCTTTTTTTCGTGCGGTTCGTTGATGCCAGTGCCCGTCGATCTGGAGGATTGCCAGTGCCTACCCCACGCGATCGAGCAGCCCGCGAGTTCCGCCGGATGATCAAGTGGGTCGCGGCGGCGGGAGTGGTTATGGTCGGCGCGGCGCTCGCTTACTTGCGCCTCATGGGCGAGTGGAGCCCGCACGCCGTCATCGCCACGATCCTCGGGGTGTTCTTCTCGGTGCTGCTGGGCAGCGGGTTGTTCGCCCTGGCGTTCTTCAGCGACAAGAGCGGGCACGATGCGTCGGCCACCGGTGGCCGGCGCGAGCGCGACAGCGAGTAAGCGTCAGGTGAGTGCCCCCTTGATCCGCGCGAGCAGCCCCTCGCGCGGTGGGCGGCGGAGCGCCGCGATGAGCTCGCCGTAATCGTAGGGCTTCTCGAGCACCGGGCCCAGCTCGGCGATCTCGGCGGGAATGTCCTGCGGTGCGCCGGTCGAGAACACGATCCGCGGCGGCTTCGGCCCGACCGAGCTCACCAGCTCGGCGATCGCCCAGCCGTCGTCGCGGTCGGCCAGGTGCACGTCGAGCACCATCGCGTCGGGCTTGTGATCGCGCAGCGCGGCGAGCGCCTCGGCGGTGGTGGTGCAGACGATCACCCGCCGTGCGCCGGCGTCGAGCAGCGCGCCTTCGAGCGCGAGCGCGATCAGCGGGTCGTCCTCGACCAGCAGCACGTCGCCGAGCGCGCGCCCGGCCTTGCCCTTTGCTGATGCCGATCTCGCCAAACGCTCGTCCTCCCGCGTGCCGGAGAAGCCGCCAGCATCCGTTCGCGCGAACGAGCGCGGCGGACTTCCCGTTCCCGCGCCGACGCAGGTTTGCGCCGCAGCGTTGCGCCGGGGCCGCAAAGCTACCTCGCCGCGCTAGAGCCGCTTCTCGTATAGCACGTATTCGCGGTTCACCCGGCTGTCGATTGCTTCGGCGATCGCCACCATCCCCTGGTTGTCGTCGAGGATCCAGCCGATCTCGCCGCGCGTGGCGCCGTAGCGCGTCACCGCGCTGCGGCGGATCAGCTCGATCATCATGAAGGCCAGCTGGCTTGCCATGCGCGAAGACTGCAGCTTCTTGCGCACCCCCATCAGCGGCACGCGCATCGTGCGTACGCGCGGTCTCCTCAGCCACAGCAGCAGCCTGGCCCAGCCGAACGGGAGCAGCCGGCCCTCGAGCGGCGCGAGCACCTCGTTGAGATCGGGCAGCGTCATCATGAACGCCACCGGCTCGCCGTCGTATTCGGCGATCATGATCAGGTCCTCGAACACGATCGGCCGGAACTTCCTGCCGGCGTGGGCGATCTCCGCCTCGGTAAACGGCACGAAGCCCCAGTTGTCGGACCACGCGTCGTTGAGAATGTCGAGGATCAGCCGCGCTTCGGCAGCGAAATGGCGCTTGTCGACCTTGCGCACGCGGATGCGCGGGTTCTTCTCCCCCGCGGCGACGATCCGCTGGATCAGCGGCGGAAAATCGCGGGTGACGTCGAGCTCGTATGTCAGCAGCGATTTCGCCCGGATATAGCCGCCCGCGCTACCGATCCACTCGGCGTAGCGAGCCGGTTGGTGGCCCATCATCACCGTTGGCGGATGGTCGTGGCCGCGCACCAGCTGGCCGGGCTCCTCCCAGATCGACATGCTGAGCGGGGCGAGCACGCGGGTCATCCCGCGCGCGCGCAACCAGCCCTCCGCGCGGGCGATCAGCGCGTGGGCGACCGCCTCGTCCTCCGCCTCGAGCAGGCCCCAGTTGCCCGTTCCCGGGCCCATCCCCTGCTCGGGCGGCTGGGCGAGCGCGAGCCGGTCGATATGCGCCGAAATGCGACCCACCACCCGACCGCCCTCGCGCGCGAGCATGAGCTCGACATCGGCGTGGGCGAAGAACGGGTTCTTGCCGGGGGTGATCAGCTCGCGCGCCTCGCTGCGCAGCGGTGGCACCCAGTTGGGGTCGTCGGCGTGCAGGCGATAACTGAGATCGATGAATTCGCGCCGGTCGCGCTTGCTGGCTACGGGGGTGATCTCTATCTTGCGCATCGCGCGTGCGTGCCCCGTTCATGTCGCTTCGGCTATGGCCGGCAGGCCATGCGGCCGGATAGGCCGGGCCAGCCTTTCGGAAAAGCCAGGAAATGACCGTCACGAACCCCCTTTCGCAGAGCCACGAGGCACCCGCGGCCCGCTATACCGGCGCGCGCGACGAGGATGACAAGGGGCTGCTCCGCGCCGCGGCCGAGCTCACCCGCGATCTCGGGCGCGCGCGGGGCGCGATGTACTGGCCCGACATGCTCGGTTCGGCGGCGGTCGGCTACGCCGCGCTGGCGGGCGCGATCCTCGCCTCGTCGGCGTGGCTGACGGTGCTGCTGGGGGTGATCGCGACGCTCGCGCTCTATCGCGCGCTCCTGTTCATACACGAGCTGACTCACCTGCACCGCGACGCGCTGCCGGGGTTTCGCACGACCTGGAACCTGCTCGTCGGCATTCCGATGCTGACCCCGTCGTTCATGTACGAGGACGGGCACACGATTCACCATTCGCGCAAGCGCTATGGGACAGCCGAAGACCCCGAATATCTGCCGCTCGCGCTGATGAAGCCGTGGACGGTGCCGGTATTTGTGCTGCTTTCCGCCTTCGCGCCGATTGCGCTGCTATTCCGCTATGGCGTGCTGTCGCCGTTATCGGTGATCATTCCGCCGCTTCGCACCATGGTTGTCGAGCGCTATTCCAGCCTTGCCATCAACCCGAATTTCCGCCGCCGTCCGCCGGAAGGCGAAGCGCGCCGCAACTGGTATTTGCTGGAAGCCGCAGTGAGCATCTGGGCCATTGCGCAGTGC
>JBHWTG010000105.1:0-6124 GCA_043427735.1 Tsuneonella sp.
CGCGCAGCAGGCCGAGGCGGTCGACCAACGCGGCTTGTTCGGCGGGCGAGCGGCTCATCAGGCCGCCATCATCATATTGCGCGCTGGCGAGCGCCCGCGACAGGCCGGTTTCGGCCTTGGCCAGCCGCGCGGTGCCGGACGAAAGCAGCAGGCAGGCGGCGGTCAGCCCGGCCCACGCGGTGATGCGCGGCAGTCCAGGCGCCGCTTCGTCGGCGGTGCCGGCAAGGTGCCGGGCGGCGCGGGCGGCGGTGTTGAGCAGGGCCGAGCGATAATCTGCGTCGCGCCGCGACAGGAGGTAGGGGGCGTAGGCGAGCCAGAAGAGCAGCCGCTCGCCCCACAAGGCCGGCGCCCAGGCCGCGTCTACCTTGCCGCCGTGGGCGAGCAGCCAGCGCCCGGCGAGGCCTTCGGCCAGCGGCGCGCCTTTTTCGCGGGTGGCGGCAGCTGCAAGATCGCGCAGCCAGCCGAAGCCGTGCAGGTCGGCGCCGGCAGGAGTGGCGGAGTCTATGCTGCCCCAGTTGAGGCCGCCCAGTTCAACCACTTCGCCGCCGCTGACGAAACGGCCGGCCAGCAGTTGCTCGCCGCGGGTCTTGGACCCGGTGACATGATCGCGGGCGACACCGATCAGGCGCAGGGGCGGCTTTCCGCGCTCGACCAGCCGCTGCAGCAGCGGCAGGGTCGCGAGCCGGGAAAGACCGCCCCCGCTTTGGCTCACGGCGCGGCTTTCAGCGCGGCGATGTTGGCGGCGTAATGCTCGGGCCCGCCGCGGAAGGCTGCGGTGCCGGCAACCAGCGCAGTGGCGCCAGCGTCGACGCATTGGCGGGCAATGGTCGCATCGACCCCGCCATCGACCTCGAGCGTGACGTCGAGCCCTACCTTGGCGATGCGCTTGGCGAGCGCCTCGATCTTGCGGAGTTGCGAGGTAATGAACTTCTGCCCGCCGAACCCCGGATTGACGCTCATCACCAGCACGAGGTCGATCTCGTCCAGGACGTAGTCGAGCATCTTGGCGGGGGTCGCGGGATTGAGCGACACGCCGGTCTTCTTGCCGAGGCTGCGGATGCGCTGCAGCGTGCGGTGGAGGTGCGGTCCGGCTTCGGGGTGAACGGTGATGATGTCCGCGCCCGCTTCGGCAAAGGCGTCGAGCATCGGATCCACCGGCGAGATCATCAGGTGCACGTCGAACGGTTTGGTGCTGTGCGGGCGAAGCGCTTTCACCACCATCGGGCCGATGGTGAGGTTGGGCACGAAATGCCCGTCCATGACATCGATATGGATCCAGTCGGCACCTGCCGCATCGATCGCGCGGACCTCTTCGCCAAGCCGGGCGAAGTCGGCGGACAGGATAGAGGGCGCGATGATCGGTTGGGCCATGGGACCGATTAGACGGGACTAGGCCCCGCGCACAAGGCGAGCGGTAAAGAAGCCGTCCATTCCGCCTTGTTCCTCGAGCTCTCCGGGGAGCACGCGGCGCTTTTCGGCAAGGGTGTAGTCGGTGTTGCCGGCGAAGGCGGCGATGATGTCTTCGCCTTCCGAGGGCTCGAGGCTGCAGACGGCGTAAATCAGTGTGCCGCCTGGCCGCACCCATTCGGCCGCAGCGGAAAGAAGGCGGCCTTGCAGTTCGGCGCTTTCGCGGATGATCCGCTCGGAAGCGCGCAGCAGCACTTCGGGGTGGCGGCGGAAGGTGCCGGTGGCCGAGCAAGGCGCGTCGAGCAGGACGGCGTCGAACGGCTCGCCCGGTGTATAGCCGAGCACGTCGGCGACGGTGATCTCGGCCTCCAGCCCGGTCCGGGCAAGGTTCTGACGAAGTCGCGCCAGACGACTTTCCGAGCGGTCAAGCGCGGTGGTGGCATGGCCGGCGGCGGCGATCTGCAGGGTTTTGCCGCCGGGCGCCGCGCAGGCGTCGAGCACGCGGGCGGCATCGGCCGGAATCATCCGCGCGGGAAGCGTCGAGGACAGGTCCTGCACCCACCAGCGACCTTCGGCGAATCCCGGGAGAGCGGTGACCGGACGCGCGTCGGCGAGGCGGACGTGCCGTTCCGCCAGGCTGACGCCGCCCTCGGCTTTGGCAAAGGCGAGCGCTTCCTCGTGGCTACGGAAACTGAGGTCGAGCGGCGGACGGCGGACAATGGAGCGTCGCGCGGCTGCCACCGCTTCCTCACCCCAGGCCGCGATCCAGCGCTCCTCGACCGCCGCTGGCAAGGCGCCTTCGTCGGCTTCTGGCAGGGTGCCGCGCAGCAGGGTGCCGAGCACGCCGTGCACCAGCCGCCGTGGACCGCCCTCGACCAGCGGCAAGGCAGTGGCGACAAGGGCGTGGTCAGGCACGTTGAGCGCGATCCGCTGGGCCAGCGCAAGGCGGAGCACCATTCGCGCCTTGGCATCGTCGGGCAGCACCTGCCGAGTCGCGCCATCGATCAGCCGGTCGAGCAGGGGCAGGCGGCGCAGGGTCTCGCCGGCGATCGCCAGCGCCAGGCCCTGGTCGGACGGTTCGAGATTCAGGCCCTGCACCGCCGAATCCATCGTCTGGCCACTACGCACGACACGGTCGAGGATACGAAGCGCCGCTCGGCGGGCATCGACCCCGGCTTCAGGACCTCTTGGCTGCGGCCGTCTCAACGCCCATCTCCCTCATCATGTCGCGCCCGAAGAATCTCCAGCCGCCCGCTTATCTCAGCAAGTCGCCGCCGGTGCCCGAGCCCGAACCGGCCGAGCCCGCGCCGCCGCCCGCCGGCGACAAGCCGCGGCTCGATCCCACACGCTACGGCGATTGGGAGAAAAAGGGGATCGCTTGGGATTTCTAATGCCTTTCGAGGCGTAGGGGGCGCGCGAGCAGCCGTTCCAGCACGGCATCGACGCTGGCGCGGCCGGCGAGCAGATCGTCGACCGCCGCCACGATCGGCATATCGACGCCTTCATCGTCGGCGATCCGCCGCAGCACCGGCGCGGTGAAGGCGCCTTCCGCTACGGTGCGGCGGTCGGCCATCAGTTCGGACGCCGGGCGACCTTGGCCGAGGCCCTTGCCGAGCGAGAAATTGCGGCTGCTGGTGGACGAGCAGGTGAGCACCAGATCACCGAGGCCCGAAAGACCCGCGAGTGTTTCCGCCCGAGCGCCGCGCGCTAGACCGAAGCGGGTCATTTCAGCGAACCCGCGGGCGATCAGCGCGGCGCGGGCGTTCTGCCCCAGGCCGCGGCCCTCCACCACGCCGCAGGCGATCGCCAGCACGTTCTTGACCGCGCCGCCGACTTCCGCCCCGGCGACGTCGTCGCTGAGGTCGATGCGGAAGGCGGGCAGGGCGAGGCGGGCGCGGACGGCTTCGGCTTCCGCCTCGATCTCGGCGGCGAGGGTGAGGGCGGTGGGAAGGCCGGCGGCGACTTCGTGGGCAAAGGTCGGACCCGACAGCACCATCACTGCGGCACCGGGGCACGCTTCGCGCGCGACCTGATGCAGTAACTGGCCGCTCGCTTCCTCGATCCCCTTGGAACAGAGCAGCAAGGCCTTCGGGCAACCCTCGGCGGCTTCAAGCACGCGCCGCATATGCTGTGCAGGGGTTACGACCAGCCAGACATCGCATTCGGCAAGGTCGTGGAGATTGGCGGTCGGGCGGATCGCGTCGGACAAGGGGACGCCCGGCAGGAACAGGTCGTTGACCCGCCGCTCGGCGATGCTGCCGACGACCTCGGTTTCGCGCGCCCACAGCAGGGTTTCGCCACCCTGCGCCGCGACTTGCGCCAGCGCGGTTCCCCACGCGCCGCCGCCGATCACTCCGACCTTCATGCCTTCACTCCTGCCCCGCGTACGGCCTCGGCGCTCTCGTCCAGCGGCCAGCGCGCGCGGGCCGGGGCGTCGAGCCCGTCGACCAGCCCCGCCGCAAACCGCTCCGCGCCGGCCCAGGCGATCATGGCGGCATTGTCGGTGCACAGCCAGCCCGGCGGGACCGAGAAGGCGCGGCCCTGCTCGGCAGCGAGACTTTCGAGCGCGGCGCGAACCGCCGCATTGGCCGCGACGCCGCCTGCGACGACCAGCGCCGGGGCGTCGCTCACCGCCAGGGCGCGGCGGGTGCGGTCGACGAAACAGTCGACCACCGCCTGCTGGAAACTGGCAGCGATATCGGCGGGCTGGTGGGTGCCGGCGGCGACCGCCCGCTGCACCGCGCTCTTGAGGCCGGCGAAAGAGAAATGTGGCTCGGCGCTTCCGACCAGCGGCCGGGGCAAGGGCACCGCGCGCGGATCGCCGTCCTTCGCCATCGCTTCGATCGCCGGCCCTCCGGGATAGGGCAGGCCGAGCAATTTCGCCGCCTTGTCGAACGCTTCGCCCGCGGCATCGTCGATAGTGGTGGCGAGCCGGCGATAGTCCCCCACCCCGCTCACTTCGAGCAATTGGCAATGGCCGCCGCTGGCGAGCAGCAGCAGGTAAGGAAAGCGCAAGCCGGGATCGATCAGCCGCGGCGACAGCGCGTGGCCTTCGAGATGATTGACCGCGACCAGCGGCTTGCCGCTCGCCAGCGCCAAGCCCTTGCCAGTCAACAGGCCCACCATGACGCCACCGATCAGCCCCGGACCAGCGGTGGCGGCGATGGCGTCGACCTCGGCGAGAGCGACGCCCGCCTCGTCCAGCACCTCACGCACCAGGCCCGGTAGCACGTCAACATGGGCGCGCGCGGCGATCTCGGGCACCACGCCGCCGAACGGGGCATGCGCCTGATTCTGGCCGACCACGCGCTGCGCGACGATCCGCCGGTCGCTGGTAACCAGCGCCACCGCGCTATCATCGCAGGAAGATTCAAGGCCGAGGATCAGCGCCATCTGCTGGGGCCTTTGCGGTTCGCTCGGCCGTCTGGCAAGGGGAAGGCCATGATGTCGCGCCTGCTTGCCGGAACCCGTTCGTCCCCGCTGGCGCTCGCCCAAGCCCGCGCCACCGCCGCTGCGCTGGAGAAAGCGCATGGGTGGGCGCCGGGCTCGGTCGGTCTGCATGAGGTCAGGACCACCGGGGACAAGGTCCAGGATCGCGCGCTGGCCGAGATTGGCGGCAAGGCCTTGTGGACCAAGGAGCTCGACCAGTTCCTGCTGGGCGGAACGACGCAACTATCGGTGCATAGCTGCAAGGATGTTGAGAGCGAACGGCCGGACACCCTATGCATTGCCGCCTTCCTGCCCCGCGCCGACGTCCGCGACCGGCTGATCGGGGCGGCTTCGATCAAAGCGCTTTCGCAGGGCGCGAAGGTCGGCACCTCCTCACCGCGCCGCACGGCGCAATTGCTGCGGCGGCGGCCCGATCTCCAAGTCTCGATCATGCGCGGCAATGTCGCGACGCGGCTGAACCATATCGCCAGCGGCAATTACGAAGCGACCTTTCTCGCCGCCGCTGGGCTCGACCGCTTGGGCATCGAGGAAGGCCGACCGATCGAGATCGCCGATTTCCTGCCCGCGCCGGGCCAGGCGGCCATCGCCATCGAGTGCCGCAAGGACGACACGGAGACCCGGGCGCTGCTGAAAGCGATCGACGACGAGCCGACCCGCCGCGCGGTCACGGCCGAGCGCGCCTTCTGCCGCGGGGTCGGTGGTTCGTGCCATTCGCCGGTCGCGGCGCTGGGACTGATCGAAGGCGACGGCAGCCTGTGGCTCCGCGCCGAGCTGTTGAGCAGTGACGGCGCGGCGCATGTCTCGGGCGAAATCCGTGCGTCCAAAGGCGATGAAGAGAACGCGGGTCGAGCGCTCGCCGCCGATCTCCTCGACCGCGCGCCACCCGAAGTTCGGCCGCTCTTCGACCCGGCGTGAGACCGCTCGTCGTTCTTCGCCCTGAACCCGGCGCCACCGCTACCGCCGCGCGCGCCAAGGCGCTTGGGCTGACGGTCCGCCGCCACCCCCTGTTCGCGGCGCAAGCGGTCGACTGGACGCTTCCGGGCGACCCGTTCGACGCCCTGCTGATGACAAGCGCCAATGCCGTGCGGCTTGCCGGACTGCTGCCTGCGCTCCCAGCACACACCGTAGGCGAAGCGACCGCAGAGGCGGCGCGAGCGGCCGGGCTTGAGGTGACGACGGTCGGCGACGGGGGCGTCGAAGCCCTGCTCGACCGCTTGCCGACGGGCCTCCGGCTTCTTCATCTTGCCGGCGAATCGCGGACCCAGGA